>JACRCO010000071.1 GCA_016218975.1 Deltaproteobacteria bacterium | reverse complement strand
GAAAATGCCCGGTTCCATGCGCTCGAGGAGTATGCTTTTCGCAGGTTTTCTGTGTGCTTTCCTGCTCGCCGCCATCGCGGCTGTCCCGCAGGAAGCCGGTGCGACCCCCGCATTCGCAAGGCAGACGGGAATGGCATGCACTGCCTGCCACTTCCAGCACTATCCGGCGATCAACGCGTTCGGCCGCGCCTTCAAGGCGGGGGCGTTCACGATGAAAGGGGGGCAGGGGTTGATCGAAGGCGAGGCCCTTTCGCTCCCTGTCGTGCTGAACGCGTCGCTTGTCACGAAGATCCGGTACCAGAAGTCAAACGGGGATACGTCGGATACCGATTTCGGCCAGCTCCAGTTCCCGGATGAGGCGGCGCTTCTTATCGGCGGCCGCGCGGGCGAACATATCGGGTTCAACCTGGAAATGTCGACATTCGGCGAGGCGGACACGACAACGGGGGAATTCTCCCTGTTCAGCTCCTACAAGGCGCACTTCAACTGGAAGGTGGGCGAAGTGAACGCCGGCGCGGTGCTGTTCTCCACCGATGCTTTGGGTGTCGGGTACGGATTCGAGCTGCTTAACACGGGGCTGATGCGTGCACAGCGGATCGCGGAGGAGCGCAACGCCACTTCGGCGCCGCAGTTCGTCGGGCTCGGAGCGACCGCGGCTGAAGGCATAGCGCTGGTGGTGTCGCATCCGAAGTGGTTCGTAAACTACTCGCTCTGGACGCCGGACCACGGAAACGTGGCGATCAACGGATTCGCCAACTACCTGCGCGCCGCCGTCACGCCGCAGGTCATGGGCTGGGATTGCGGATTCGGGGGGGCTATATTCTTCGGCGAGGCATCGAAGAAGACAGGCGACCAGGACACCAAGGGATGGGTGCTCGACGCCCAGGCGCAGGGGATGGTGATTGGAAGGCCGCTCGGGATCTACCTGGCATACGCCAAGGCGGAACCCTCGGACACGAACATTTTCAATGCCAGCTCGGCATCCAACGCAAAGGACAAGGAAGCCTGGTCTATCCTGGCTGAATTCGGCATCATCCCCAACAAGTGGACCGTGTTCGCCGGTTTCCTGGACGGGGACCGCGGCGGCACGGCGGCGAAGACCGAGGACAGGGCGGTCACCGTCGGGACGACCTTCATGGTGGCGCAGAACGTGGAGTTGCAGCTTTCGAACGTCTCCTTCAGCGGAGACCGGTACGATCCGAAGCCCGCTTCGGGCGGCGACAACCGGACCACGCTCATGCTTTTCGCGGGATTCTAAAAAAGCGGGATTCAAAAGAACGGGATCATCGGGCTTCGGGAAGAACCCGCTCCTTCGGGAGCGGGTTCTTTTTTTAAAGGCCCATGGATCGCGGGGCGCTCGCGCGCTTCAGAGTTCGCCGAGGATCTTCGCGCGTATCTCCTTGTATTCATCTGCGGTGATCAATCCCTGGTCGCGCAGCTCGTTCAGCCGAAGAAGCCTCTCCCGTATCGCCGGCGGCGGCGCCGCCGGAGCGCCTGCGCGAGGTTTCACCAATTCAGACTGCCCGCAGTCGAGCTTCGCGTTGACGCCCTTCCGGATCACCTCGTTGGTCACACGCACCGTGTGATCCTTGCAACCTTCCTTCGATATGACAAGCGTCCCGTACGCATCCTGATTCTCCGGGGGGAACACCACGGGGAATACGTCCTGCTGCCGGATTACGAGGGGCGTCACGCCGATACGCTTCCCCGCTGCGGTTACCGCGGCTCCCGACGGGTCGGATGCCACGGAAATTTCGTTGGCGCGGTTCAAGACGGCGGTCCCGCCGCACCCCGCTGCGGCTGTGAAGGACAGGAAGAGCGCGCACCAAGCAATCCGTACGTACATTCTTCTCTCCATCTTCCGTTCTCCTGAAGAGGAATCTGCGTTTCCCCGCAAGTATACGCGAAAACGTACTGTGAAGTGATATTGCCGTATTCGGGAGCCGACAGGCAAAGTGGAAAAAATTCCAGGTTGAAAATTTTTCAGGACGAAAAATGGTTTTTTACGCGAAATTTTTTTCCCCTCGGGAAAATTTTCACGGCATGAAACATTCCTCCCGCGAGCATCATCTTGATCGGCATCATGAGTACGACAAGTTTCGACATGGGAGTGCCAAGGCACGGGCGATCGTTGACCGCAGGGAGCCGTCCGCCGATCGGCGACGGCGGGGACCCTCCGCGTCATGGGAAACCGGCGAGCGAAAGTTCATCGGGTAAGTCATCCCGTATCTCCCAACCATTCGGTCGCCCGCTTTTCCCTCGGGGAGGATTCATCACCTGGTTCCCCCCCCCGTTTAATCGCAAATTTTCCAGGCTTTCGGTTTTCGAAAAGATGCAAAGCGTATTAAAACGAGTCTTGAAACTGCTTTGACGCAAGTTGCATCGAAGTATAAAAAATGAGAGGGATTCATTAGCAGGTAATTAAACAATTATTTTCGCATCTGCGAATTCGATCCTTTAAGGCAGATTATCCAAAGATCCAGGGGAGAGGCCGTATCCAATGACGCTACAGGTGCATTTAAATCACTGTTTTAATATCTTGCATCAACTGCGGACCATTGTGAGGAGGTCGGAGATGATATCTAAGGCATGCATTCCCGGAAAAGTGCGCATCGGAATCTTCGCCGCGCTGCTTTCGGTGGCATTTCTGGCGCTTCTCCAGGCAACCGCACTGGGGTTCACGTTGAACGTCGTGGACGGAAACGGGACGCCGATTACGGTCGGATACCGGTGGCTGCTTGAGGATGACCCGACCCAGCCAGTGACGCCGGGAGTCGTTGACGACAATGCGGTCTCCGTGAACATCTATAACGGCTATGCCCCGGTGGTGGCCAAAGGCACTTCCGCCGACACATCTCCTCTCGGCAATCCGAACATTGTCGACCCGTCGAAGCGGTATGTCATCTCGGTCCTCCCGGATAATACATATTCCAATGGAGGGGCGAATGTTGCGGCGGGGGCGGGCACGGTCCGGGTCATCTGCCAGGCGCTTCCCCTTCCCACGGCCCAGATCTCGGTCCAGGTCTTCGAGGACAACGCTCCCTTGAACGGTGCCCCGGATCCGCCGGCGGAACGCGGACTGGAAGGGTTCAAGATCATCGTTTTCGAATACGCCGGGCAGGTGACCGTCGACGCCTTCGGCAACAACCTGGGGACGACGTACCAGTTCACGGACCTGAACGGAAACGGCGTCCACGATAACGGCGAGCCCTTTGTCCTCGACGCCGACGGAAACCCCATCGTCAACGTACAGGGCTCCGGAGTCTTCACCGACAACACCGGGAACGCCATCGTAAAGTACCTCGCTCCGGGAAAATACGGCGTCCGCGCCGTTCCCCCGGAACCCCTGAACACCCCTCCGCTGAACGAAGAATTATGGATCGGAACCTCGACGCTCGAAGGGACGCCCACGATCGACGCCTGGGTCAAGCCGAACGAGGAGCGCCTCTTCAACGAGGCAGGCTTCTTCTCCACGCACGTTTTCTATGGGTTCGTCCACCCCACCGACAATCTTGCATGGCGGCCTCTGGGCATGTACATGCCTTTCTTCCCGATAGACAACACGTTGTTTCCGGAACAGTACGGGACGATTTCGGGAAAGGTCGTGTCATTCCACACTACACGTCCGCCGATCATCCCGGACACCGCTCCGGGAGTCCCCATCCAGGAAGGCTGGATCGGAGTTACCAACCTGAACCGGGCGGACGAGCTTATTTACGCACAGCCGCTGGTAACGGACCCGTTGACGGGCGACTCCACGTTCACGCTTACGAACGTTCCCCCCGGGGCCTACCAGCTCGCTTTCTGGGACGCCCCGCGGGACGTGATCATCTCCTTCCGGACGGTCGTCGTCCCCCCGGCCACGCCGCTCGGGCCGGGAGGGGGGCCGAGTACGGTTGCGTTGGACAATGTCCCTGTCCCGATGTGGTTCGGAACGCTCAAGGGAAGCATATTCACCGACCTTAACCGGAACGGATACAGGGACGCGGGAGAAACGGGCATTGCGGGGTTGGCCATCAATCTCAGGTTCCGGGACGGGTCTATCTACCAGTCCACGGTCACGGACGACGCCGGGAATTACGAGCTCAAGGAAATTTTCCCCTTCTTCAAGTGGCTCGTGGTCGAGGTCGATTTCGCCGTTCTCGAGGCAACCGGCGCAACCGTGTACGTCGACCTCGGAGGGGAACTTCCCCGGGATCCCGCCCGTCCGAACACCTTCGAGCTGACTCCCCAGCCCCAGGCGGAGCCGTGCGCCGATGGTTCCACGGATTGCCGGACCGAACTCTCCACCTACACCGCACCGATACTGCTCGAAGCCATGATGGTCTACGCGGGGCAGGCGAACGTTATCGACTGGGGGAAAACGGACTATCCGCCGGGTAAAAACGGCGGGATCACCGGCGTCGTATTCTATTCGACGACCCGTGCCGAGGACGACGCGGCCCTGGGTGTAGGCGATCCCTGGGAGCCCGGCATCCCCCGGATCGTGCTCAACCTTTACGCCGACGCCAATGCGGACGGGGTGATCGACGATGTCAACGGCGACGGGGTCATAACCCGCGCGGACTCTGACAACTACCCCTTCGGCAATTTCCCCGGACCCGAAGACATCGATCGGAACGGCAACGGCATATTGGATTACGGCGACGCGATCAGCACCGTCACGGCGGACAGCTGGGACGACAATCCCATAACAGGATGCATCGCCGACAACGCGGCCCAAACATTCTTCCAACCGTACGGCGGGCGCTACAAGGATTGCGCCGAAATCTTCCCCTACTGGAACCAGGTGCGCCCCGGCGCCCTCTTCGACGGCGGATACGGATTCTTCTCCTACTTCCCAGGCGGGATCGATTCCGGAAGCACGGAAGTGGAAGGGCTTCCTGCGAGCACATACATAGTCGAGGTGGTGCCGCCTCCCGGCCAGTATGATCTCGTGAAAGAGGAAGACAAGAACGTCGATTTCGGCGATTCGATGACGCCGAGCACTCGCGCGCCGGAGCCTCCCAACCCGAGCACCGTTCCTCCATGCGTGGGCGAGCTTCACACCGTCCCCGCGGAACTGACCCTCTTCCCGGGAGTTCCCGCGCACTTCGCAGGCACAGATCGCCCCCTGTGCGATCTGAAGCAGGTTCGGCTGGCGGAAAGGACGAATGCCGCAGCGGACTTCCACCTCTTCACGGAAGTTCCCAAGTCCGGACGGTTCGTAGGCCTCGTGACGAACGACATCACGAACACCTTCGACCCGGCGAGCCCCCGGTTCGGCGACAAGCTCGCGCCGATGTTCCTCCCTGTCGGCCTGGAGGACTACCAGGGGAACGAGATCGCCCGTACCTACACCGACCAGTTTGGCGGGTTCAGCGTGTCGCTCCCGTCGACTTACCGGATAAACGCTCCTCTTCCGTCCGGGGTCTCGCCGAGCATGGTGACCGTTGCTCTCAACAGCCCCGGTCCGATCGAGTCTCCCCCCGGATCCGGGAATTTCATCAGGGATCCTTTCTATAACCCCGGCTACTCGGTCTTCCGGCTGACATTCGACATAATGCCGGGGAAGACGACTCACCTCGACACTCCCGTTCTTCCCATAGGAGCTTTCACGGCGAATACCGGTGTGCTCGACTGCGAGTTCCCCTCCGGCACCCCTGTTATTTCCCAGGTGGACGGGCCTGGCGGGGGGTCGTACGTCGACCGGGCCGGGCGTATTATCCGGCTGATTTCCGTACAGGACGTCTCCGTGGCCGGTAACGTGCGTGATTTCGGATTCGGCGACAACACGGGGATCGTTACCGTGACTCCGCCAGGCGGCTTCCCCATCCCGCTTGAAATCATCGCCTGGACCGACACGGTCATCACTGCGAGGGTGCCGGGCGGCATCTCTACGGGCCAGCTCATGGTGACCCGCGGAGACAACGGCAACTCCACGATCATGGGGATAACCCTCCATGTCGGAGGGAATGTCAGGCGCGTCTACCCCGGCCAGTCTATCCAGAAGGCGCTCGACGCCGCGGCGGCTGGAGACATCATCCTGGTCACCCCGGGAACGTACGATGAAAACCTCATCATGTGGAAACCCGTGAAGCTCCAGGGGTCCGGGGCATGGTCGACGGCGATCAACGGACAGAGCTTCGATCTCGACAAGCGGGCGGCCTGGGATGCCAAGGTCCAGAACCTCATCGACTCAGGCGCGATAGATCACATCGACACGCTTCCCAACGACCCGACCCAGGTCTTCAATTATCTCCAGGACCACGGCGCTGTGGTTTCCGTCTTCGCCAAGGACGGGGCGTTCACGGCGGCCGATCCGGCGAGGATCGACGGATTGCTTATCACCGGGGCGGCGGGGGAACAGGGCGGCGGCGGCGGGATCTTCGCCAACGCGTACGCGCATCACCTCCAGATCAGCAATAACAAGGTCCAGAGCAATCAGGGACAGAAGATCGGCGGCATCCGCATCGGCCACCCGTCGATTCCCGATCCGGCGGGCAATACGCCTCAAGGGCCCAATTACGTGAGCTACCGCAACGACAACGTCGTAATTCACCATAACCACGTCGACCAGAACGGCGGCGTCTTCGAGCCGGCGGCGGGAGGCGGTATCGGCCTGTTCAACGGCAGCGACGAATACAGGATCACGGAGAACTGGATCTGCGGGAACTTCTCGCTGGTCTACGGAGCAGGGATCTCCCACTTCGGGCTCAGCAACAACGGTCTCATCGAAAACAACAGGATCCTGTTCAACGAGGCGTTCGACGAGGGCGGCGGGATCATCGTCTCGGGCGAGCTCGTTCCAGTCGGAGCCGACCCGAACAGGCTGACTCCGGGATCCGGAAACGTCACGATAAACCGGAACCTCATCCAGGGGAACCTGGCGCAGGACGACGGCGCGGGCATCCGGCTCCTGCTCGTCAACGGCCAGGATGTGCTGAGAAACCCTGCCGACAACACGGCCTGGTACCGTGTGGACATTCTGAATAACATCATCGTCAATAACCTTTCCGGAGATTCGGGCGCCGGAATCTCGCTCGACGATGCGGCGAACGTGGCCATCGTCAACAACACGATCGCCTACAACGACTCGACGAGCACCTTCGAGGACGCCTTCGGCGCGGCATGTCTTCCCTTCCCGGCGGCGGCAGGGCTTTGCACACCGGGCGCAACGGGCGGCGGGCTTAACATCACTACGCCGCAGGCGGCGGGCATCAGCGCACTGGCGCACAGCTCACAGCTCCAGGCGGCTTTCGACCCCTCGCAGGCCCAGACGTTCGCGAACCCGATCCTTTACAACAACATCCTCTGGCATAACCGCTCCTTCTATTGGGATGCGACGCTCAACAACGGCTCCGGCGGGCTCCTCCCGGCCGTGGACAATGCGGGACTCGGCGGCTTCTACTGGAACGTCGGGGTGTTCGGCGGCATTGGCACCGAAAAGCTGGACGCCCGCAACTGCATCCTCGACGGGAACAGCGGCCCGACGGTGCTCAACCCGGCAGCGAACATGATCGTCTCCAGCGACAACAACGCGGCCTTCCCGCGCTTCGCGGACCCGTACTTCAACACCCCGTTCCCGTTGCCCGGGACTTTCGGATTCGTCACGGTCACCTTTACGCAGCCTGGTCAGACCAGCCTGGGATTGAAGGGCGACTACCATATAAATGGCCCGAATCCGCCGACCGACAACACGTACTCGCAGGCGATCGATGCGGGCGCGGCTTTGGGAACAATCCCGGCGGGAGCCCAGACGATCACGAACCTTGGAGTCGACATCGACGGCGAGGCGCGGCCGTTCGACGAACCGCTGGCGGCGGACAGCCCGTCGCCCGTGGACATCGGCGCGGACGAGTTCCGGCGGATCGTCCTGCCGTAAACGAATAAATCCCGGGGCGGCCTGTCCGCCCCGGCGCATACGGAAAACGCGGAAGGAGTGCTTACGATGAAACGGCGGAGATGGCAGGTTCCTCTCGGAATGGCCCTGGTCCTCCTCCTGGGGGCGATGCCGGCGCACGCGGTGGTGCGGTTCCAGTGTCCGGCAAACCTGTTGACGGACGGCGCGGGGCCGGGCGGCGTGCGGCTCGATCCGGCCACCGGGTTCCCGACCGGCGAGACGGACGATCCGAACGTCCTCTGCATCCACCTGACCGCGGGGGATGGGTGGGTCACCATGGCCGACAAGGTCAAGTACCCGAATCCCGACCCGGTCAACCTGCCTGCGGGCTCGGGCGGGTGGCCACAATACATCTTCGGATTTGCCAGCGCGACCGGTATCCCGGACAACGATGTAATGATGGCCGGAATGCTTGCGGACGTCTGGTCGGCGCCCACGCTCAAGGTGAGGGAGGGTCAGGACCTCTACCTGACGCTTACCAACGTCGGCATGATTCTGCGGCCGGACCTGTTCGACCCCCATTCGGTCCATTACCACGGCTTCCCGAACGCGGCCCCGATCTTCGACGGCGTGCCGGACGCATCGACCGTGGCCGTTCCCGGGGCAAGCTTCACCTACTTCTATCACCAGGTGGGTCCGCCTGACGGCGACAGCGCCGGCACGTACATGTGGCACTGCCACGTGGAGGCGACCGAGCACATGCAGATGGGGATGCTCGGAAACCTCTACGTCCTCCCGGCGCAGGACGGCAGCACAGTCGGGGGATGCGCTTCGCAGAAATACGTCTTCACGGATGGCGACGGATCGACGTGCTACGACGTCGATTACCCGCTCCAGATCGTTGGATTCGACCAGAACTTCCACGACAAACACATAGCCGTACAGCCGCTCCCGTTCGCCAGTATGAAGGACACCTACTCTATGTTCAACGGGCGCGGTTACCCGGACACGACGCTTGGCAGGGATGCGATTCCCGCCCCCGTCGACAGGGACGGAGTTCCCCTGAACCCGGACCCGTTCAACCCGGACGGAAAGCCTTCGCAGAGGATGAGCGCGCTGATCGAGGCGACGGCCGGGCAGAAGGTCCTTCTCCGGATCTCGAGCCTCTCTTCGACGTCTTTCCATAACATCGAGGTCCTGGGGATCCCGATGACCGTGGTCGGCAAGGACGCCAAGATCCTTCGGAGTTCCACGGGGACGAACATGTTCTATCAGACGAACTCGGTGAGCCTCGGAGGCGGGCAGACGGCCGACGCCATCCTGGACACGACGGGCATCGCTCCGGGCACCTACTTCATCTACGCACGTGAACTTGGCCACCTGAACAATTTCGAGGAGCGGTTCGGCGGAATGATGACCGAGATCCGCATATCCGCTCCATGAAGACCTTCGGCACGGGGAGGAACGCCATGCGCTGGACGCCAAGCAGGAAAATCGGGATGGGGGTTCTCTGTGTCCTTGCCTCGGCCCTCTTTTTCGCCGTCCCGGCCGGAGCGGAGATCCCGGGATTGACGGGGACCTCCTTCTCACTGGTCGCCGCGAGCGACTACATACAGAACGGCGACGGCAACAACCTGTTCTTCTGGGGCTACGCCGACGGAAACCCGCCCTCGGGGACCGTTTCGGTCCAGTACCCCGGCCCCACCCTGATCGTCAATGAGGGGGACACCGTCACCGTTACGCTCAGGAACTGGCTCCCCGATCCGGTTTCGCTTCTCTTCCCCGGGATGGACAGCGTTACCGCCACGCCCTCGGACAACAACGGTATCCGCGGGATCTTCACCTGGGAGGCGCCGCCGGGAGGACAGAGCACCGTCACCTACACCTTCGTGGCAGGCAGGCCGGGGACCTTCTACTACCAGAGCGGGACGAACATGGACAAGCAGTTAGAAATGGGGCTCTTCGGGGCGATCATCGTCCGGCCGGCGGTCTTCAACCCCGCCGCCCCGACGGCATACGGCGAATCCTCTTCCGCTTACACCGCGGGCCGGGAGTTCCTGTTCATCCTGAGCGAGATGGACGACCGGTACCACAACCAGGTGGAGAGGGGGGAAGAAATCGACACGACCACATTCTTCCCCGTCTACTGGTTCATCAACGGGCGCAACTCGCCCGATACCATGGGGGCGGCGGGCGCGTCCTATCTCCCCCACCAGCCGTATAATGCGCTGCCCATGATGCACCCGGGCGAGAAGTCTCTCATACGCCTCATATCGATGGGAAGGGACCAGCACCCCTTCCACCCGCATTCCAACCATACTCGCGTCATCGCATGGGACGCGATGCCCCTGACCAGCGATCCCGCCGATTTCGCCAACGTGGGCGCCGATCTCGGTGAGTTGGCCTTTACCGTGACGACGGTCCCGGGCCGGACGTCGGACTCGACATTCGAATGGACGGGCAAGGCCCTGGGCTGGGACGTCTACGGCGACCCGAACGATCCCTTGACGGCGCACGACTGCGCGCCGAACGCACAAGGGTTCGATCCGGTCACTTCCGAGTGGTGTGCGGACCACGGCAAGCCGTTTCCGGTCGGGATACCGGAACAGGATGACCTCTCGGCGGGAGATTTCTTCAGCGGCAGCCCGTTCCTGGGTCAGTTGGGCGCACTCCCGCCCGGGTTCGGGAAATTCAACACGAACGGCGCCTTCTTCCAGATCTGGCATTCGCACTCCGAGAAGGAAATGACCAACAACGACGTTTTCCCCGGCGGGATCATGACCTTCATGGTCATCATACCCCCCGGGGTGGACATCCCGTAGGAAGAGGAGGACGAATCGATGCGTACTCATGCGCTCAGAAAAATCGGGGTGGTCCTCCTGGCTGCGGCGTTCCTTGCGGCCACGGCGGGAGTCGCTTCCTCGGTGACCTATACCCTGCGGGTGGCGGCGGATAACGCCGTAATGCCGGACAATGCGGTCATCCCCGTCTGGAAGATCGCCAATGCGGGCACGGACAACGTCCTCGGGTTCCCCGGCCCCACGCTCGTCGGGACCGTGGGAGACGACCTGGTTGTCACTCTGATCAACGAGTTGCCTTCCGACAACACAGTCATCGGGACAGGGAACGGGATTTCTCTGGTCATCCCCGGACTCGGAATGCCGGTCGTGGAGAACCCTCCGGGAACGCCCCTTGCCCAGCAGGGGCCGGTTTTCGTCACCCCGGTCGTGGACAACGTCTCCCTGCCGCCGCGGGTCGTCTCCTTCACGCAGATGACGCCCGCCGACAACGGCACGCGTACTTACCGGTTCACGCTGTCGAAATCGGGGACGTTCCTCTATCAAAGCGGCGCCGACCCCTCCGTCCAGGTCCAGATGGGGATCTACGGCGCACTGATCGTGCGCCCTGCGGATCCGGCGCAGGCTTATCCGCCGACTGCCACGAACCCGAACACGACTTTCGATAACGAACTCGTGCTCCTCTACAGCGCGATCGACCCGTTCCTTCACAACGCGGTAGTCGATAATACTTACGGCACCGATGTCCTCCCCACCACGTTCGAATACGAGCCGAAGTATTTCCTTGTCAACGGGAAGCCGTATCAAAACCAGGTGGATCCTCTTGTCAATCATCATGACCCGCTGCCGATCGGACCTCCGGGCGGCAACGGGACCCTCCTCCGATTCCTGAACGCGGACCTGAATGCGCACGCTCCGTCTTTCATGAATACCTATGTATCGGTCATCGGCGAGGACGGAAACCTTCTCCCCTACCCGGGGAGGCACCATACCGTATTCCTTCCCCCGGGTAAGACCAAGGACGTCCTTTTGGTGCCTTCGGCCCCGGCGAAGAAAGTCCCGGTCGTCGACCGGCGGCTCTACGTGAACAATAACGGGGCATATCCCGGCGGCTATCTCACGTTCCTGGGGGTGCAGGGGGCCGACGTGACGGGACCGGTCACCGCGCCTGCTTCGTTCGATCCTTCCTCGGGTATATCCCCTGTTGTTCTCGCCGCGACGGCGGACGACAGCGCCACCGGCAACAGCAACGTCGTGGCGGCCGAGTGGATTTCGGATAAAACCGTTCGGGAGGGATATGGAAACCCGATGACGGGGACGTTCGGAACTGCCGCGGTAAGCGATCTTGCGGCGTACGTCCCGACCTCGGCGATCCCCGCCGACAACACCATCTGGATCCGCAGCCAGGATTCCGAGGGGAACTGGTCGCCCCCTGTTCCCGTTACATCGGCGGTGGTGGGCGCAACCACTCCTCTGGCGATCGTCAGCACCGACTTCGTCGGAGGAGAGCGCCTGATCGTGCGGGCGACCTCCGGCGCCGCCGCGGGCACGGACAGCATGACCGTCACGTGGCCTGGCGCCTCCGCACCCGTGCCGCTGGTCTATCGCTCGGGGCTCGACCTTTACGAGGCGGAAGTTATGCGGCTTCCGGCGAAGCCCGACACGGTGACGGTGACGGGCGCAGGCGGGTCCGCCACGGCCCCGGTTCCATTTCCGTAAGGAGGGGACACTGGAGATGTCATGGAAATATCGCATACACATCGCCGCAGCGGCGATAACCGCCGTCCTGGCCGTGGGTTGCGCGACTGCGCCGAAAGCTCCACCGGCCGCCGCGAAGGAAGCCCCGGCGCTCCGTGTAGAGGACCGGTCGGGAGTGGAACCCGTCAGTCTGCGGAGGACGGTTGCGGGACGGATGCTCGATTTCCGGTATCGGGTAATCGACCCGGAGAAGGCGGCTCCCTTGCTGTTGCGCGGTACGCCCGCCTACCTGGTTCACCATGCCACGGGAGCGAAACTGAACGTTCCGGAGACGAGAGTGGGCAGATTGCGGCAGAACACGCTGAGGCCGGAAACGGGCCGCACCTATTTCATATTGTTCAACGCCGCCGGGTACGAGGTTTCCCCGGGGGACAAGGTTACGGTGGTGATCGGAGAGCATCGGTTCGAGAATCTGACCGTCCAGTAAGGGAGAGGAGATAACCATGAGACGAGAAAGCATTGGCAAATGGAGCTGGTTTCTGGCGGCGGTCGTAATCTCCGCACTCGGCCTGGCCGGCTGCGGCGGCGGAGGAGGGGGCGGCGGCGGGACGTCCTTCTTCAGCGGCGTCACCAGGGTCGGCGGCAACAACAACAGCGGCGACCTCGGGATCGCTATGAGCCAGACCGGCCGCTTCGTCGCATTCTCGTCCCTTGCCTCCGACCTTACCGGCGCGGGGAACGACAACAATTCGAGTTACGACATCTTCGTCTACGACCGGCAGACGGCGGACATAACGGTCGCCAGCCGGATCAACGGGACCTTCAGCCTGAAGGTCTCGAACGCCGACGACTCGAGCTTCTTCCCCTCCATCAGTTCGAGCGGTCGCTTCGTCGCGTTCGAATCGAGGGCGGAGAACCTGGTGGGGGCGGGTGTCGACACAAACCTGAAATCCGACATCTTCGTCCAGGACAGGGACTTCAACACGACGACGCGCGTCAGCGTGGCCGCCTTGGGTCTGCCCACGCAGCCGGACGGAGACAGCAACAAGCCTTCCATCAGCGGAGACGGGAACTTCGTCGCGTTCCAGTCGCTGGCAACGAACCTCGTGGCGGGGGACACCAACGGGATCGCGGACGTGTTTCTGTATAACAGGGCTGCCGGCACGACGACACGCATCAGCGGCGCGGCCGGCGGCGCCCTCTTCGGCCACTGCGTAAGCGATAACGGGACGCGGGTGGCTTTCGAGTCTCCTCCCGGCGGTGCGCTGAGACAGATCTTCGTCTGGACTTCCCCCGGGCCCGCCGTGGCGATAACCGCGGGCAACGGTGACAGCCGGATCTCAGGGATCAGCGGAAACGGCCGGTTCGTAGTGTTCGATTCGGACGCCACGGACCTGGTGGCGGGTGATAACAATGCGGTAAGCGACGTCTTCGTTTACGACATGCTGACGGGAACGGCCGAGCGGGTTAGCGTGGCTACGGGCGGCGCGCAATCGAACGGGGCTTCCTTCGCCCTGGGGCACAAGGCGATAAGCGACGACGGCAACCGTATCATCTTCGAATCCGACGCGACGAACCTCGGCGGGACGGGCTCGCCCGGCTATTTCGTGCGCAACCGCGCGGCGGGCACGACGACCTTCCTTGCAGGCATTGCCGCCACCATGCAGTCCGCCGGGGCGGATATCAGCGGTGACGGCCTCGTCGCGGCTTTCGGCACCGACGATCCCGCCATCGCATCGGGGGACACCGGAGGCTTCTTCGACGTGTTCATCATTCCCGTTCCTTGAACGGGATCGGCACGGACAGGACAGGACGGGGCGGGGGGCCTTGGCTTCCCGCCCCGTTTTGCTGCCAGGGATGGCCGGGAGCGACGAGTCAGGTATAAACGGTCCCTGTTTTCCGGGGAGAAGCGGTACGGATTGGGATAAGATAAATGCGTGGCGGTGAAAAGGATGAATCGACGTTCCTTCCAGGAAATGCTCGTTTCCTCCCTTACCGTCCCGGAGGGGGAGCGGGAAACGCTGCTCGACCTTGCGCGGACGGCGGGCGCCGCTTTCCCGAAAGCTCTCCTGGCCCGGGGAATCCTCAACCCCGAGGCGCTTCGGCGCGCCTATGAAACCATCTGCGGCATCCCTCCTTTCCTCCGTGATGTCGATGGGATGCGGCAGGTTCCGCCGGACCTCCTGCCCCTGCCGTTCCTTCGCGCGAAACTGATCGTCCCGGTATCTCTCTCCGACGGAACGCTTACCGTGGCAATGTCGGACCCGCTGGACGTCGACACCCGGGAGGCGGTCGCCAAGGCAACGGGCCGCCGCGTCGAGGTCCAGGCCGGAACGGAGGAGGAGATCCGCGAGGCGATCGAGAAATTGTGCGGAGAGAGCGCCTCTTCGATGGAGCGGCTGGTCGAGCAGGTGGGAGAGGAGGGAGAGGAGCGCGCCGGCGGCGACGAGCGGGTCGAGCGGCTGATCGGCGCAGCCTCCGAGGCACCCATCATCCGCCTTGTGAACTTCATCCTCGCGCGGGGGATCGAGCGGGGAGCGAGCGATATCCACCTTGAGCCGTACGAAAAAACGTTGCGAGTCCGGTACCGCATCGACGGGATGCTGGAAGACGTCGAGGCGCCGCCCAAGCGGCTCCAGACGGCGATCCTGTCGCGGATAAAGATCATGGCACGGCTGAACATCGCCGAGAGCCGCCTGCCGCAGGACGGACGGGTGAAGCTCCGTATCGGCGGGCAGGAGATCGACTTCCGCGTGTCCACAGTCCCCACACTGTTCGGCGAGAGCGTCGTAATCCGGATCCTGGACCAGTCCTCCGTCCCGCTGAACCTGGGCCGCCTGGGATTCCCGGAGGATACGCTTGAACGCTTCAGGCGTATGGCGGGCGTTCCGCACGGGATGATCCTGGTGACCGGTCCCACGGGAAGCGGAAAGACGACGACGCTTTACGGCGCCCTGCAGGAGATCAAGAGCGCCGCGCGGAAGATCATCACCATCGAGGACCCGGTCGAGTACCAGATCTCCGGCGTGAACCAGATCCAGGTAAAGCCCCAGATCGGGCTGACGTTCGCCTCGGGCCTTCGGTCCATCGTCCGGCAGGACCCCGACGTGATCCTGGTGGGGGAGATCCGCGACCGGGAGACCGCCGAGATCGCCATCCACTCCGCGCTCACCGGGCATCTTGTGCTTTCCACCCTGCATACGAATGACGCAGCCGGCGCCGTAACGCGCCTGCTGGAGATGGGCGTGGAGGAGTACCTGCTTCCTTCATCGCTCGTCGGGGTGCTTGCCCAACGGCTCGTTCGGACGATCTGCGAACGGTGTTCATCGCCGAGAGCGATCTCGGCCGCGTTCCGCGAGGAGGTCCTGCGGGAGACGGGATTCGCGCCCGACGGCGACCTGCGCATCGGTGCGGGATGCGACGCCTGCGGCGGCACCGGCTATCGCGGACGGATGGGGATCTTCGAGCTGCTACCCTTCGACGAGGAGATAAAGGACCTGATCCTGGCCCGTGCCGACGCCGGAGCGATCCGGGAACGCGCAGTCGCGCGCGGGATGACGCTTCTCAGGGAAGACGGCTGGGAGAAAACCCGGCGCGGGATCACCACGATCGAGGAAGTGCTCCGGGTGACGCGCGGCGGTTGATCCGGCGCGGGTCCGCGGGAATAACGGGGGTCATCAAGATGGCGGTGTTCGGATACCGGGCTGCCGACCGCACGGGTCGCGTCTCCGAAGGGATGGTCGAGGCGGCCGAAGAACGGGTTGCCGCGGAACAGCTTCGGGAAAAGGGTTTCCAGCCGATCCGGGTGTGGCCCGCTACGCCTGCTGCCGCGAAATCATCGGCGGAGGCCCCGGCAGCGATCCGGTGGAGAGGAGGGAAACGCGACCTCCTTCCGTTCCTCCAGGGCTTGCGGACGCTGCTGGTCGCCGGTGTCCCGGTGGACAGGGCGTTGGAAATGCTCTCGGACCTGTATCGCGGCAGGCCGATGGGAGCGGCGGCGGCGGAGATCCTCAGGGATGTCCGCGCGGGAAGTTCCCTGGCCGACGCGATGAGGCGGGCGCCCGGCGCTCCCTTCGACCGCTTCACGGTCCAGATGGTCAACGCCGGGGCGGCCACGGGACGCATGGAAGAAGCGCTGGACCAGGTCTGCCTCTTCCTTGCGAGGTCCAGGGAATTCCGGTCCAACCTGATCGGATCGCTTCTTTACCCGTCCATCCTTCTCGGCGCTTCGGTCCTCTCCGTCATTCTTCTCCTGATATTCGTCGTTCCCCGATTCGTCGCGGTCTTTGCGGCCTCCCGTGTGGCTCTCCCCATGCCGACGCAAATCCTTCTTTCCACGAGCACGTTCCTGAAAGAGCAGGGACTGCTGCTTCTTATCGCGGGCGCGTTCGCCTGGTTCCTGGTTTCCGCGGCATTGCGCCGCCCCGAGGTCCGGCGGGACTGGGACCGGGCGAAGCTGCGCCTGCCGGGAATGGGAGGGATCCTCACGGCGATGGAAACTTCGCGGATCATGCGTTCGCTTTCTTCCCTGCTCACGGGGGGCGTTCCCATCCTCTCCGCCTTCCTGATAGCGAAGGAAGTAAGTGGCAATACCGCAGTCCGAGACGGGATGGAAGCCGCGCGTCTCCGCGTGCAGGGAGGCGCGAAGGTCGCCCGTTCGCTTTCGGAGACGACCCCGATACCGGAAATGGCTCTCCAGATGATCGCCGTCGGGGAGGAAACCGGACGGCTCGAGGAGATGCTCGCATCCGTCGCCGACGCCTTCGAGGACACCGCGAAACGGGGGCTCCAGCGGTTTCTCGTCCTTCTCGAGCCCGCGGTGATCCTCGGAATGGGGATCCTTGTGGGATTCATCGTCTTCTCCATGTTTCTTGCGATATTCCGGCTGAACGAGGTTCCGTTTTGACGGCACGGGGAAAATACATCGGAAGGGGAGGATTTTCCCTACTCGAGCTGATCCTCGTGATCGCGATCATGGGAATGCTCGCGGCCCTGGTTCTCCCGTCCCTGCCGGGGGCCGTCGAATCCGCCCGGCTTCGGGGGAGCGCGGGAGAAGTGCGCGCCGCGCTCAACCTTGCGCGGACGCAGGCGGTATCGGAGGCCCGGGGGCGTTCCGTGGCCCTGGACCTGGGGAAAGGCGAGTACGGCATCGACGGAGACGAGCGGAGATGGACGCTGCCGGAAGGCATCCGGCTGGCGACCGTCCGGTTCGGGGACGCGATTGCGGAACGCGGAGTCGTCCGCGTACGTTTCCGCCCTGACGGAAGCGCCGACGAGGCGGAGGTGGCGGTCTCCTCCCCGGGCGGAGGAATAGTGCGCATTCTGGTGGACCCCCTGACCGGGATGGTCGGGGAGGGCACATGATCGCGAAGCGCGAACCGGGGCTTGCCCTCCGAAGCGCGAAGCGCGACTGGGGGCCTGCCCTCCGAAGCGCGAAGCGCGGCTGGGAGCCTGCCCTCCGAAGCGCGAAGCGCGAAGGAGGGTTTACGCTCCTTGAAGTGATCGTAGCCCTTGCGATTCTTGCCGCGGGACTGCTGGGGCTGATCGAGTTGCTGTCGGGCTCCTTGCGCCTGGCGGGGGGCGCGAGGGACTCGAATGCCGCATCGCTGTACGCCTCCCAGCGGCTGGAGGAGGCGATGCTCGCTCCTTCGCCCGCGGAGGGTGAGGAAACCGGGCTCTTCGGGGAAAAGTACCGCTGGACCGCCCGAACGTCCTTCCTGCCGGAGGAGGAGGGACGCCCGTACCGGCCGGTGCATGTCCAGGTGACGGTACGATG
Source organism: Deltaproteobacteria bacterium (assembly GCA_016218975.1). Classification (NCBI taxonomy): domain Bacteria; kingdom Pseudomonadati; phylum Myxococcota; class Myxococcia; species Deltaproteobacteria bacterium. Next base: position 137,580 of record JACRCO010000071.1, on the reverse strand, counting down.
GGACGATGGAGGCAGGGATCGCGCGGTCAGCGTCTCCGCCACCAGGTGGGAAAGGAAACGCGATGGATAGCGGCGCGAAGCGCGTAGGAGGGTTCACCCTCCTTGAGATGGTCGTGTCCCTGTCGATCATTGCCGCGATCGCGGCTTTCCTTGCCGTTGCGTTTCGGCTGGCGGGGCATTCGATTTCGCGCGGAGGGGAGGAGGCCGCCGCAATGGCGAGACTGCGCGCTGGAACGGAGGTATTGGAGCGGGCGGTACGGTCCGCGGATCCGTTGGCGGTTCTCCCCTCGGAGGGTATCTCCGTATCCTATTTCCGGGGGGAAAGGGGAAAAATCCGGTTTCTCTCCGCGGCGGCTCCTTCATCCATTTCCGGCGGCGGTTTCCGGCTGCTCTGTTTTTTTGGAAGAGATTCCTCGCGAAATGCATCCGGATTGATGTTATCCGAGGGATCGCCTTTGCGGGCGGAGGGTGTTGAGCCATGGGAAGGGAACGAACGGCCGCGTGTTCTGCTCTCCGAAGCCTCCGAAATTGCCTTCGGGTACTCGCCTGGACCTACGGAAGAAGGCAAGTGGGAATGGGTGGAAACGTGGGACAGCAAGGAGAAAAAGGTCCTGCCGGCAGCCGTCAGGGTGGAATTCGTCACCCCGTCGGAGAGCGGTCCCCGGAAAACCGCGCTGGTCATCCCCCTCCCGGCGGGAGGTGCATGATGCGCGGCTCGCGTGGAATCGCGCAGCTCGTCGTCCTGTGGGCCATGCTTCTGCTGGGGATAATGGCGATGTCCTTCTCGTTCGCGATGCGGACCGAGGCTCTTGCCGCACGCAACGGTGTCGATTCCGCACGGGCCTACTACCAGGCTCGCACCGGGGTAAATCGCGCGATCTTCCAACTCTCCGTTTCTCCCATCGACAACGCCCTCAGGGAACCGCTGAAAGGAGAGGAGGATGACGCCTCCTACGAAACGCGCATCGCCTCCGAAAGCGGAAAGATCGACGTCAATTTCGTTACCGAGACGGTGTTGAAAGATGTCTTGAGAAACGGTGGGCTGTCCACGGAAGACGCGGAACGGGTAGGAGATTCAATCCTGGACTGGAGAGATGCGGACGATATGCCGCGTCCGAACGGAGCGGAGGATGCCCATTATGCGTCCCTGCCCGCACCCGTCAAGATCCGCAACGGCAAATTCGTGAGCGTGGACGAGCTTCTTTCGGTCAACGGCGTGACGCCGGATCTTTTCGTCCGGCTTCTGTCGAAAGCGTTCACCGTTCACGGCGCTTCCCCGTCGGTTGATATCAACTCGGCGCCCGCCGCGCTGCTGCGGGTGCTCCCGGGCTTCACTCGCCGTGCGGCCGATGCCGTCGTGTCGAGGCGCGAGGAGAATCCCTTCCGGTCTCCGGCGGAGGTGGCGGAATATCTTGCGGATGCGGGAGTGCCGCCCGCGGCGGCTGCGATATTTACAACTTCTCCGCAGGGACGGGTATATACGATCACTTCCGTGGGGAAGGCCGGCGGAAAGACCGCAAGAGGCGTGGAGTGCCGGGTGGAAGTCTCCGGGGCGGGAACGAAAACCGTGAAAATACTCCGGTGGATGGACTTCCTCTCGCTGGAAGAGGTGGTGTGACCGATGAACCTCTTCCGAACGGTCGTGGGCATCGACCCCTCGGGGAAGCGCCTGGCGTTGTCGGCAGTCCGGTATGGAGTCGGCCGTCCCTCGGTGGCCGTCCCTCCTGTGGCTGTCGAACTTCGCGGCGACAGGGAGCAGATCCGGATGGCGGAAGCCGAGAGCGTCCTTGCCGATTTCGTGGCGCGCAACGGCCTCGCCGGTTGCGAGGCCAGGCTGGCCATCCCTGCCGAAAAGGTTTTCCTCGCCAGGATTCCCTTCCCGCCATTGAAGAGCAAAGACCTTCGCCCTGCGCTCTCTCTGGAGTTGGACAGGATCTTCCCGGTCCCCGCATCCCGGCTGAAATTCAACTGGCGCCGCCTGGACGGCGCCGCGGGCCGAAAGGATGTCCGGCTGGTCCTCGTCGCGGCCTCTTCGGAGTATATCGAACGATGGGAGGAGCTTGTTTCCCGTGCGGGGCTTTCCCTCGGCGCGGCCGTTCCGTCGGGATGGGCGATGTCGGAAACCTGCCGATGGGCCGGGGAGCAGGCGGTGAGCGACGGGAAACTTTGCGCGGTCCTGAGGGAAATGGACGGAGGCGTTGAATGCACGGCGATTGCCGGCGGAGAGCCGTTCTTCTCCGCGGTGAGAGCCTGTCCTCCGGAGGGTTCCCCCGTGGAAGCGTTGAACCTGCTCTCCGAGTCGCTGATAGATGCGCCCGATTCGGTCACCGAGGCGGAAGCGAGCGTGTACGCGCCATCCTGGTGGATTCGCGAAGGTCGTTTTCCGCAGGCAGGAACGGAACGCGCAAATCCGGTCGAGGGTTTCGAGAACAGGATGTCAGCGGCGATGGCGTTGCCGGGGGAGGACGCGGCGGATCCGGCGCGTTTCTGGCGGGTGCTGGGCGCTTTGGGCGCTGCGCTTTGCGAAAAGGGCCCGGATCTTCTTTCCCCGGATAAGGAAGGCGAAAGGCTTCGCACGACGGCCCGTACCGCCACGATCGCGCTCGCCGCGGCCGCCCTTCTCCTGGCGCTTTCCTGGCCTGCATCCGTTGCCGTGCGCACGAAGCAGGCAGTCGACCGGCTCGACGCCGAAATAGCATCCCTTCGTCCCGAAGTGGCGCGGGTGGAGGAGACGCTTGCCATCCTCGGCGACCTGGAGGGGCGGATCGCATACCTCAAGGAGGCGAGAGCGGGCCGAGAGGAGCAGATCCTCGTCCTGCGGCAATTGACGGAACGCCTGCCTCAGGGCACATGGCTGACCGGCCTGCGCATGGAGGACCTGAAGGTCGAGCTTGACGGGCTTTCCCCTTCCGCGAACGAAATCTTTCCGGCTCTCGCACGGGACGGGCAGTTCCGAAAGGTGGAATTCGCATCGCCGATCACCCGGCAGGCGGACAACCTCGAACGGTTCCAGATCCGGGCGGAATTCTCGCCCGTCCCGCCGGAAACTCCGGCCGAAGCAAGGAAAAAACCGTGAGCGCCGTCGCGCGTATCAAGGCGAGGATTCGCGCCCTCTCCCAGAGAGAGCGGCTCCTCCTGCTCCTTGGAGTCGGGTTCGTCCTCGTATTCGCAGTGATCCGGATCGGAGTGTATCCGGCGGTCGATTCCTACAAAAGAGCCAGGTCAGCCGTTCCGCAGCGCATGGGGACTCTCGCTCGTTACCGCCTCGCGGCGGCGGGAGAGGGGACGATCGACCTTGCGTTGGCCGATGCGGCCGTGCGGCTCGAGGAACTCGAGGAGGGGCTTTTGCCGGGAGACAGCCCCGCCGCTTCCGCTTCCGCGCTCCAGGGTATGATCAAACCCTGGCTGGAACGCCCCGACACGCGCGTCACTTCCGTACGTACGCTCGCCCCCGTGCAGCGGGGATCATACGCCGAAGTGGCGGTCCAGATCGATTTCCAGACGACGACGGAGGGGCTGGCGCGTATGCTTGCCGAAGCGGCGCGGCATCCCAAGATCCTTCGCGTGAAGAAATTATCCGTCCATTCAGGATACTACGGCGCAACCACGGCGAACCGGAAGGAAAACCTGGTTACTTCGGTCGTTGTGGCCGGAATCGCAGGCTCCGATGCCGAAGCGAAAGCGGAAAGGCCGGGAGAATGAAGCGGCCGGGATTCCTCATGATCGCGCTGGCGCTTGCCGCGCTCTTCTTCGGCTGGCGGACATACCGCGCCTGGACCGGGCCGGCTTACGGGATTCCGCCGCCGCCCTCAGCCCCCGCCGTTCCCCCGATCGGCATATCCCCGGAGGATCCCCCGCAGGCGGTGGAACTGTCCGCTCCCGTGGCGTACATCACGGCAAGGCCGGTCTTCCGGCCGGACCGGCGGCCGTTCCAGGAAAACGCCTCGATCGTTCCCGCGCGCAACTACGATCAAGAACTATCCCGATTCACGCTCCTGGGAGTTCTTCTTCTCGGGGACATGAAGAAGGCCGTGGTTACCGGCAAGTCTCCCGGACGGCCTGAGCGGTACGAACTCAGCCCCGGGGAAACGCTGCCCGGATTCGTGGTGAAGGAGATCCAGCAGGACGGAGTGCTTCTGGAGGCCGACGGGAAGGAGTTCCTGCTGCCCCTGTACGCCGGAGCCCCGAAGGTCCAGGGAACGGGCGGCCTTCGGACCGATCTCCCGTCGACGCAGGCGTCTCCCGCCTCCGCAGGGCAGACGCGCCCGCCGCCGGCTCCAATCAGGGCGGACTCGGTATCTGCGCCCGCTCGCACGGGGTCGGCCGGTGCGGTCCCGGCAAAGACGCAGGCTCCCGCATCCGTTGCGCCGCCCGGCCTTACGGGGAGCCCGGCCGAGGCATTTCAGCAAAGACCGTACAGGGGCAGGGTCCGGCCGACTTACGTGCCCGGGCAGCGATAACTTCTTGTGGGGGAGAACGGCATGATACCTCGTATCCTTGCGATTCTTGCTTTGCTGGCTATTGCCGTGTCCGTGGGGGCGGTAGAGATCGGTCCCCTTCCCCACCGGACGCTCGACCTGATCGAGCAGAAGCCGCCCGTTCCGCCGCCGCCTCCTTCCAACGGCAATGAGGCGGGAAAAACGGCAACGAACGGAACGCCGGCGCCTCCGGCCGACGCGGCGGCGCCCCCGCCCGCGGCGGAAGGGCTGCCCGCGGTTTCCACAACTTCGCCCCCTCCCGCCGGATCGACGCTCGTCGAGGAACCGGTTGTTCCTTCCGAAACCGCCGAGCAGGCTCCGCCGGAGGAAACACCCGCTCCTGCGGCTCCGAAAACGGCCGAACCCGCGCCGCCGGAAGAGACCCCGGCTCCGGCCGAACCAAGGACCGCCGAGCCTGCCCCGGCAGCGCCTGCGCCCGCGGCGGAAGCCCCCGTCGCTCCCCCTCGTGTCCCGGCTCGACCCATGCCGGTTCCGCGCCCGCTCGCCTTGCCGCAGCGGCCTGTTCCCGCGGCCGCGGGCGGAGGGTTCCTGGTCAAGTTCAACAACGCCGACGTCTACGAAGTGATCCATACGCTCGGACGGATTGCGGGGATCAACTACATCATCGACCCCAGGGTACGTGGCGTCGTCAACGTACACACGCAGGGGACGGTGAAGAAGGACGACGCTCTCGAGATCCTGTTCTCCATTTTGCGCGTAAACGGCGCCACGGCGGTCAGGGAGGGGAACGTCTACCACATCGTCCCGATGAACGAAGCGAAAATGGAACCGCTGATCGAAGGCGCGAAGGAGGATCCGTTTTCTCCCAACCGGCCCACGATGCGGGCCTTCCCGCTGCAATACATCGCCGCGGCGGAAATGGCGAAGGTGATCCGCCCGTTCCTGTCCGCGGGGGGTGACGCCACGGAAGTGCCGCGGGCGAACATGCTGCTTGTGACCGACACGGCCGGCAACATGGACAAGCATGTCAGGCTCGTGGAACTGTTCGACGCGGACGCGTTCAAGTCCGCGGGAGTCAGGATGTTTCCTCTTAAATTCCTGGACCCCGACGAAATGGCAAAAAGCCTGGATGCCATCTTCGGCGCCCTCGATTTCGGTGCGAAGGGCGGACGCCCGTCCGGGATAAACTTCGTTCCGCTTGTGCGCCTGAACTCCCTGCTCGTGGTGAGCGCCTCGCCCAGGACGATGGACGAGGTGGAGCGCTGGATCAAGGAGCTCGACCGTGAACCGTCCAGCACATCACGCGCGGTGCACCTGTACCGGGTCCGGCACGGCAAGGTAAAGGACATCGTGGCCATCCTGGAGAAGCTCTACCCGTCGCGCGCGACGGGGCTTCCGTCGAAGCCCACGGAATTCAAGCCGCAGTTCGCCGAACCGGTCAAGCCGACGATCCTGACCGCCCCGCCTCCCGCGCAGCAGGCCGCGGCGCCGAAACCCGCCGCGCACACCCCCGAAAAGAAGGAGGGAGAAGGGTACGACATCATCGCGGACGAGACGACCAACTCGCTCATAATCCGCGGTAGCGCTTCGGAGTACGCCGCCATACTCGAGACCTTGAAGGCGATCGACGTCTACCCGCGCCAGGTTCTTCTCGAAGTGCTGATTGGGGAGGTGCAGCTCGACGACACCCTCAAGCTGGGTGTCGACTGGACGTATATCCGCCAGTTCGGCGATTACAGGCACAACGTCTCCATGGCGACATCGGCGGCGGCATTCACGTCGGGCCTGCGATACATGGTGGACAGGACCGACCGCCTGACGGCCGCCTTCCGGTCGCTGGCCAACGACGGCAAGGTTTCCATCCTTTCCTCCCCGAGCGTGATCGCCGCCAACGGCAGGAAATCGAAGATCCAGGTCGCGGACTCAGTCCCCGTCACAACGGCGTCGATCGTCGCCAACTCCAATCCCCCGGTCACCACGCAGACCGTGGAGTATCGTGACGTCGGCGTCATCCTGTCTTTTACCCCGTACATCAACGACCAGGGGATCGTTACGCTCGAGATCGAGCAGGAGGTAAGCGAAGTCAGCAGCACGGAGTCCACCGGAACGACGAACCCAAGCTTCTTCAAGCGGAACATCCAGACGACGCTCGTCGCCACGCAGGACCGGAGCATCGTCCTCGGCGGACTGGTCAAGGAGCGGCAGGCGCGGAACCGGGAGGGTCTCCCGTTCTTCTACAAAATCCCGATCATCGGCTGGATATTCGGCGCCCGCTCGGACACGATGACCCGGAACGAACTGCTCGTCTTCATTACCCCGCGGGTCATCTCCAGCGTGGAGGAAGGGACGCAGCTCAGCCGCGACTTCGAGGAGCGCGTCCTGGAGCTCAAGCAGCGTTTCGGCGAGACGAAGGGAATCCGCTACGAGCGCAAGGAACCGCCGAAGGAGCCCCCCGCGGAGAAAAAATAATCCGCGTTAAGAATAAGTAGACCGAATCATAATTTCAGGGGTGCAATGCAAGCGGGCGAGCCGCCGAGACGGGGTGCCCCTCGCGGGGGCGTCGAGCGACGAAGCGGGAGCCAGGGATGGCGGAGCAAGGAGCTCGCGAGCTGCAGCCTGGCCATGGAGGGCCGGGCAAAGCGTCCCCTGCGAGGGGTACCCCGCGAGGCGTGCCGAGCCCGCTTGGAGCATCCAACTCCGGCTACCCGTCTCGTCCTTATCGCGCGACGTCGACGTGCACTCCCAGCCGATCGAGCAGCACGCCCGTATCGCGCCACATTTTAGCGACCCCGTTGGCGAATCCCTCGGCGGCTTCCAACTGGGCCGTCTCGGCCAACGCGAGATCGTTTTCGGCGTTGATCAGTTCCTGGACCGTCGACGCGCGGGCACGCACGTTCTTTCTGTATTCCTCCCTTCGCAGTTCGCCGGTTTGCCGTGCCTTGTCCGTAACCTGCATCTGCAATCGCGCCGAAATGAGCGCCCGCAGGTCCGTCTCCACTTCATTCCGGATCTTGAGCGCAAGCGCCTCGATCTGGTTTCGCACCTGCATCGTCCTTATCCTGCTCTTTATGTAATCGTTTTTCGCCGCATCGTTGCCGATGGGGTAAACGAACTGAAGCCCCGCCGACCACCAGGTTCCCGGGTGGTCTCCGATCCGTTCGTAGCTGTTTCCCAGGCTGTCCCCGGTCCCGTTCAGCCCGCCTCCGCCGGTCAGATTCAGTTCCGGCAGCTTCTGGCGCCTCGATACGCGCTCTTCGAGCTCGCTCGCCTTCAACGTCAGCCGTAGTTGCTTCAGGTCGGGGCGGTTCTCGAGCGCCGCCTTCACCGCCTGGTCCTCCGTTTCCGGCGGCTCGGCCCTGGAGGGAGGGTCGATGGGGATTATCCGGATGTTCGGTTCCATGCCGATCAGGTACCGCAAGCCTGCCTCCGTGTCCCTTGAATTCCGCTCCGCGTCCACGAGTTCCTTGCGTCTTTGTGCGACCGCGTATTCCGCGTTTGCGATTTCCACCCTGTGGAGGGGCCCCGGCTTCGGCCTCTTGCTCAACTCGTCCAGCAGATCCTGGGCCGATTTCAAGGCCGCCGTTTTCGATTCCACTATTCGGCGAAGCGTATACAAATGGTTGTACGAGGAATAAGCCGCGAGGACCGTATCGGCGGCGGCAAGGCGGAACCGTTCAAGGTTTTCCCGGTACGTGTTGGATGCGAGGGTGATATTCAGCTCGAATGTATCCTTGCCCGCGTTTTTCAGGAGCGGCTGGGTAAGCGTGAGCCCCACCGTAGACTGCCAGTCGTTCGATATCGTCCCGGGTATATCGGTGCCGATGGACGTATAGCCCGCCTGGGTCGATGCGGCGATGTTTCCTCCCGTGGGAAGGTTCTGCGACAGGCTGGCGACGGCAGTCCCGTACCTGGAGTCGAAGAAGGGATCTCCAGTACTGGACAGAACTCCTCCTGTGCCCGAAACGCTGAAGACGGGGTTGTAGACCCCGCGGCTCCGCGCGACGTCCGTCCTGGCCATCGAGATGGTATGGGATTCGATTTGCAGGTCGAGGTTTTTCAGGATCGCCATCCTTATCGCGTTGTCCATGGTTATAGCCGCATCCTGCGGGGCATCCTGGCCGTAGATGCTCACCGCGGTAAGAAAGGTGATGCCGAAAGCCAGAGCCCGGAACGTCATTGTTTTCATGATTGGGATACAAAGCCTCCCTTCGATTTCCGTAATCCCCCGGCTTCGATGCCGCGAAGCGCCATTTTGTCTTATGGAATTTAAGAACAAAAAACCCCCGCCCTGGAAAGGCGGGGGTTTAAGGTGGAACGGAGCCCTCCCCGGGGGGAGGGCTCACTGGTCGGAATTGGTATTAGTACAGTGAAATGGCGGTGATTTGGGCGCTGGTGAGATTGCTCAGGAAGCCCATCCCGCCGGTGTTGTTGTTGATGGCGTTCTGGGTGGACGTGGCCGACTTCCCGCGCTTCGAGGTGCCATGGCAACTGGAGCAGTACTGGGTGTACAGCGCGCCTCCGTCAATGGTCGACGTTGCGGAGTTGACTACGGTTACCGCCACGGAGGCAGTCCTGGTGACACCGCCGTAGCTGTAGCTGGCGCCGATGGTGGCCGCCTGGTTCGCTGTCACCTGCGGTGCGGAGAAGACGCCCGAGGTGCTGATAGCGCCAAGGTTCGCGCTCCAGGCCGGAGAAACGGAGGTCTTCGTCCCGTCGCTCCAGGAAGCCGTGGCCATGTACGCCGCCGTGGCGCCCTCGTTCACCGAGGAAGATCCGCTGATCGTAATGCCGCTGAGCGTTTTCGTAACGACAACCGAACCATTGACGACGGTTACCGACACAGAGGCCGTCTTGGTAACTCCGCCGACGCTGTAGCTGGCGCCGATGGTCGCCGTTTGGTTCGCTGTCACCTGCGGGGCGGAGAAAACGCCCGAGGTGCTGATAGAGCCGAGGTTCGCGCTCCAGGTCGGAGAAACGGAGGTCTTCGTCCCGTCGCTCCAGGAAGCCGTGGCCGTGTACGCCGCCGTGGCGCCCTCGTTCACCGAGGAAGATCCGCTGACCGTGATGCCGCTGAGCGTTTTCGTAACGACGACCGAACCGTTGACGACGGTGACCGACACGGAGGCCGTCTTTGTCACCCCGCCGGAGCTGTAGCTTGCGTTGATTGTCGCCGTCTGGTTCGCGGACACCTGCGGTGCTGAGAAGAATCCCGATGCGCTGATCGTCCCCATGTTCGCGCTCCATGTAGGAGAAACGGAGGTCTTCGTCCCGTTGCTCCATGAAGCAGCCGCCGTGAATGTCGCCGTCGCGCCCTCGTTCACCGAGGAAGAACCGCTGATCGTGATTCCGCTAAGCGTCACGATCGGGGTCGGTGCAGGTCCCGGTGCGGGAGTGGTCCCAGGGCCAGGTTTACCGGACCCCTGATGCGCCTTCTGCTTTTCTCTTTCAAGACGCGCCCTTTCTCTCTCTCTTTCCCTGCGGGCCCGTTCCTTCTCCTTTTCCCTTTCCCTGCGTTCCTTCTCCCTCTGCTGCTCCATCTTCTGCTGAATGGATGAGCCGTTTTCGGCGTTAACTACAGGAACCGCCGGTGTCTGTGCAATGCCGAGCGCAAGCAATATAGCTGCAATTTTCAAAGTTTTCTTCATTACTGATACTCCCTTTTCTTTTTTTGAATCCGTTACTTCCTGTTCTTGTACGATCGAACTTCCACTTCCATTTTCGGACACCATGGTGACCGACGTTACCTCCTTTCGCTTTGCTCTAGATCCTTGCCGCCTGAAGCACCCAAGGATTCCCATAATCCGTTTAATGAGAAAAACCGTATGGTTTTTCCTTGTTCCGTAATTTACGAATTATGTGGTTGAGAATCTGTAGGTGTAACCATTATCAGCAAGCCCCATGCCAACAGGGCGGGCGTCGTAACTTGCTGATTTGGCGGAATGTGAATATTCAGCCGGACAGGAGAGGATTTCGATAATGAATTCTTAATATCAATTATGAAATTTAAATTCCCGGGGGGAGAAGTTTGGAAAATGCGGAAAGTGCGAATTCTGCAATCGGATCTAGACGGAACCGGTAAATACGCCTCGCCGCCGCACGCATTACTTGACGGTTATCGTCACTTTTGCGGGCGCGGAAACCGCTCCTTCACCGTCCTTCACGGTGTAGCGGAAGAAGTCCATGCCCCGAAATTTCCTCTTCGGGGCGTATGTAACCACGCCCGTCTCGCTGACTGCCACCCTCCCGCCGGCGATCGGCCTTGAAACGATCGTAACCGTTGCCCGGTCGAGTTTGCCGGCCGGGGTCGTGCCGGGATCGGGGTCGTAATCGTTGGCGAGCACATCGATGGCGATCGAAGTGTTGCGGCGCACCGTAGCCGAATCGGGTACGGCCACAGGGGGGTTGTTCGGCTCGGCCAGGGCTGTGGGGCAAAACGAAGGCGCAATAGCAGTAAGGCAGAGCAGAATGAAGAAGCCGGGCACCTTCCTGTTTACCATGGAAGATGCCCGGCATTTCATCGTACGGTTCACGGACCTATGTAATTCAATCGCCGCGACACGAAATCGTCGAAGTACACGGTCCCTCTCGTGCCCGTGTCGATTCCCGACAGCGGTCCGAGCCGCGCGGACTCGATTCTCAGCGTATCGCTGTCGATGCCCGTCGAAGAGGTCTTTTGCACGCCGTCGATCCAGAAAGTCAGGTAGCCGTTGTTCGCTCCCGCGGCCGTTGACGCCGCCCAGTCGAACTCGAAGACGACGGGGGAATCCGGGACGGTCTGCCATGCGCCGTTTTTGTACCCCCCGGCGTCGGTCCGCGATACGGCGCGAACATGATAGATGCCGGCGAACCTGGCGAACTCGATCCGCACCACGTCGACTCCCGTGTTGTTATTGCCGCTGCGGGCGGTCATGATGAAGAAAGCGTTGCCGTTGGTCATCGGGACGCTGTTGGGATCGAACCGGAAACGCGCCCTGTAGCGCGTCTCGTTGGCCGGCGTGTTGCTCATAACCCACATGCCGGTATTGTCGTCGATAGTGGCCGCCATGCCGAACCCGCCGGTCAGCGCCGCTGCGGCGGTCACGTTAAGGTCGTTCTGGCCGCCCGGATCCTGCTCCGCGTTCCAGGCCGAGAAGTTGCCGGACTCGAAACCGTCGGCAAAGATCAGGTCCGATGCCGGCTCCGGGTTCACGGTGATCGTAAAGATCTGCGGCGCGCTGGTGTCCACTCCGCCGTTCGCCGTGCCGCCGTTGTCCTGCGCCTGCGCAGTAACCGTGGCGGATCCGCTTGCGCCGGCGGCGGGCGTGTAGGTAAGCGTCCCCGCCGGAGAGACCGCAGGCTGCGCCGAGAACAGCGCGTTATTGTTGTTGGATACGAGGAAACTCACCGTCTGGGCCGATTCGTTGGCCGGGCCGGAAGAAATGCCTGTGGCCCAGTTGGGAACCGACTGCGCTCCCGCGGGCTGGGTCACCGCCTGGTTCGGACCCGCGGTGAAGCCCGGCGCATCGTTGACTGAGTTCACGGTTATGGAAACCGTCGCTTCGTTGGATGTGCTTTGTCCATCGTTGACCGTGAACCGGAAACTGTCCGGCCCGAAGTAATTCGCGTTCGGCGTGTAGGAGAGATTCGGCGCCGCGCCGGACAGCGTGCCGTTTGCAGGGCCTGAACCCGCCACAAGCGCATAGGTGAGGGGGTTTCCGTCACCGTCGGAGCCGGTCAGCGTTATGGGAGTGGCCGTATCTTCATTCGTATTGACGATCTGGCTGTTCGCCGCGGGAGGGGTATTGGATGATGCGGCCCCCGCCTGGAGGTAGGCGAGCATGACGGATCCGGGAATCCCGTCCGTCGCCTGGCGGGTGCTGTCGAACAACGGGAAAGCGCCGTCGGCGGGAGGGTTCCAGAGGGCGTCGACGGTCTTCCCGGCCGGGAGCAGCACGGAGTACTGCTCTTTCGGATACGGGTAGAGGTTGCCGTCTTCGGCGATCAACTTCATGTATCCGCCGTTGTGGAGTGTGGGTATATGCGTCCTGAGGCCGGCGTTCAGGAACCGCAAGAGTGTAGTCTGGCCGGAACTCCCGGCGTTCAGCGCCGCCTGGCCTTCCTGGAACGGCAGGCCGTCGATCAGGAAGTAGTTGGCCTTATAGTCGATGGTGCTGGTCATCGTGCAGGGAGGATTGGAACAACTGCTTCCGTACTTGCCGCCTGCCACGGCTTCATGCAGCGCCTTGTCGATCTCGCTGTAGAGCAGGACCACCTCGTTGTCGAATGGCACGCCCGGATATGCGAGACCAACGGCCGGGTAGACATTCAAGGCGCCGTAGAGACCCATCTGGACCTGGATCTGCGGCTGGGTTCCGCTTTCGTATAGATGCGTCCCCGGCTTGAGGCCGGTCCATGTGTACTGGCTGGTGCCTCCACTGGGTCCTGCCGTGCCGGTGAACGAAGTCGCCCTCTGTCTTCCCTGCGCGTCAGGCGGCGCAAATACCGGGGCAAGGACAGCCTTTTGGCCTGCGATGACGATCGAGGCAGGCTCGTCGAGGCAGTTCCGCAGGTTTACGGTCAGGGTATCCGGCAGGGTTACGGACAGCGCCGGCCCTGGAACCCAGCCGGCCGTTTCGTCGCAGGCCTGCCCCGTATCCGCGGCGAACCCCCACATGTTGACGACCGCTCCGTCCGGCATGGCCGTGGTGAACTTCTTCGCGACCAGGTCGACCGTCACCGCAAAGGAGGGGGCCGCCAGCAGGAGAACCGCGATCCCTGCGAGAATCGATATCCCTCTTCTCTTTTCAACGTTCGCTGAAATCATCGCGCATCCCTCCTTTCACTAATCCAGCGGAACGGATTGGGGCAGGATCGCCATCATGGTCAACATGCCGCCGGGGAAAACTCCGTAGTTGAGAAGCTCTTTTTCATTGTGGCTGTGCCACATGAAGATATATGCTCCGTATCCGTTGAAATTCTGCTGGCCGACCGGAAGCGCCAGGGGATCTTCCGTCCTCCCGAGGTACGGGCTCGCGCTGAAGAACGGCCCCATGGTCAGATCCAGGGAGTTCGGCAGCGTGACGGGGATCTCATTGCCGTGGTCGGCGCACCATTCCTTCGTTGCCGGATCCTGCGAACCGAAGTAGGCATCGTTCGGGTTGCTTGCGCGCAGCGCTTGAGCCTGCGCGACCGTCATGCCGTTGCACGGGTGCTCGTGGCCGGCGTCGGCGCCGTAGATGTCCCATCCCATCCCCTTCCCGGTCCATTCGAAGATGGAATCCGTAGTCTGGCCGGGAGAGGACAGTATCGTAAAGATTTCGGTGCTCAGGTCCGGTCCGGCCCCCGGAGCGCTCTCCAGCATGCGGCCGTCCTTCGCGATCACCCGTGCATGGTTCCCGTGAAGATGGAACGGATGGGAGCCCCGTCCGATCCCGACGACCCGCAGAAGCACCCTGTCCCCGGGGTGCATCACCGCCATGGCTCCGTATGGCTGCGTCGGGTACAGCCCGGTCCCCGGGGAGTTGCTCATAGACATGGTGTCGACCGCGGTCCGGCCGTTGATGAAATAGTAGTTGGGGTAAGGACTTGAAAGGAAATCGAACCATCCCAGCGCGTCGGGGCCCAGGAACTCGACCACGTCGTGGATCCGGGAATCCATCTCGCTCAGGATGAAAAGATACTCCCGGTCATAGGCGGAGTCCGCATGGCCGTAAGCGGTAGGCGCGGCGGGGTTGAAACCGGCGGGCCGGACGATGATCGCTCCGGCCATCCCCATCTCCTCCTGGATTTCGGTCAGGGTGCCGCTGTGGTACAGGAAGGTCCCGGGTCTCGCCGGGGTGAAGGTGTACATTACGGTTCCGCCGGGTACGGCTTCGCGGGTCAAACGGCCGGCCGTCCCCCCGCTTGACGACACCTGCTGGCCCGGAATAACGATGGAGGCGTTTCCGGCCGATGCCGGCAGCGCGTTCGTCAACGTTATCGTCACCGCGACACCCTGGTCGACTATCAATGTCGGGCCCGGGTACTGGGCCCTGCCGGAGCCGTCGTCATAACCCCAGATCAGGACGGAGCCCCCGTCCGCCGTGCTGATGAAGTCCTCCCTGGCCGTCAGGTTGAACGCCGTTCCGGTGATGCCGTCTACGACGGCTTCGGCGCCGGGCCCGTTCACGGACAGCAATACAATCGCAATGGCGATCGACAGGAAGGATTTCATCCTGCGCATATTCGCTGTTCTTCTCATGCCGCGCCTCCTTCTTCAGTTGATCCGGATTTCGGTCATCATCCCGCCGAAATCCTCCTGGTCGTTGCTCAGGAAATTCAGGTTGGTCGTATAAAGGAAATATCTCGTTCCCGGCGCGGTGTCCGGCGGGATATCGAGGATCGCGTCCGCCGTCTCTCCGGAGCCGAGCAGTATCGAATTGGTGACGTAGGAAAGGTCCTTGCCGTCCGGCCCGCGCAGCAGCCTTGCGTCGCGGCCGACGATCCTCATCGGGATGCCGAGAGCGGCCAGGGTGAAGTCATGGTGCACGCTCAGGCTGGAGAGGCGAAGGAGCACCTTTTGCCCGGGCGAGGCGTTTATAAGGGAACTCACCCGCTGGGACTCCTTTCCCCCGTTTTCCGCGGGGGGAGGAAGCGGATTCGGGTTGACGGTGTCCGGATAGCCTCTTCCGTTCATCACCGGATAAGTGACGCGCAACGTGTGGAACGGAAGGGGTTGAACGGCGATATGCTGCTCATGGAAATACCCGTCGAACCCGCTTACCTGGATAGGATATTCCACGTCGTAGCCCGTGGAGCCGTCGCCGTCGTTGTAAGCGAACATCGTGCAGGGCGCCCCCCCGTCGCAAGTGCCGAGCGGCGTGCCGTTCTGCCTCGGGCGCACGTAAAGGTTCGACAGCATGCCCATTTCCATATGCTCGGTCGCCTCCACGTGGCAGTGGTACATGTAGGTGCCGGGCTCGACGACGTTGTAGAAATAGGTCAGGGTGGACCCCATGTTGATTCCTATGGTGCCATGGGGCTCTCCATCGAAGATGTTCGAGGCATTCGGGAATCCGTGCCAGTGGAGCGAATGCGGGTCGAAAAGGTCCGGGCGCATCATCATGCCGACGTTCGTAAGGTTGAGGAAAAACCGGTCCCCTTCGTCCAAGGAAATCGTCGGCCCGGTGAATTCCGCTGCCAGCATGCCGTCGATGAGCGGATCGGCGCTGGCGGTGATGTCGCCGAACCCGAACGTGTACAGGACCTTGCCGTCCGCCATCGTGACGAACCCGTCGCCCGAGGACAGGTGCATGCATTTGTCTTTCGGGTTGCCCGGGTCGCCGCACTGGACGAGGACCGCGGCTCCTGAATTTCCTCCTCCAGCCAGGAGAAGGAACCCTGCAAGGAAAGGAGCTATGCGCATTCCGATCTTCTTCATTTCGTCACCTCCTTGGGCCTATGGCAATATGCTTCCCTGAGCCGCAACCGGGGGCACTTCATCCGCGCCCCTGTCCGGACCCGACACGGAGGGACGGTTGCCTCCGTCGAAATCCTTCCCGAGCTCGGGATACATGTTCCAGAGAAGCGTCTGCGTCCCCGGGACATACCGGGTTCCGGGGACATGCGACGCCGGACTCGATGGATTGATGTGGTAGTTTCCGTAGGGAGTCGTGCCGTTCGTATTCATCAGGGTATGCGGCCCGAAGGAAACCCGGAGGAAGTTCCCGCCCTCGTCGAATATGGCGGGCAGTTCGCCCAGGCCGATATTGAAGTACGACAGGAGGAAATTCGGGTTTGCACCCGGCCCGCCGAGGTTGTTCGGACTGTAGCCGTTGAGGGTCGTAAGAATCCCGTACATCGGATTCAACAGGTCGGCGGCTCCCGTATCGAGCACACCCAGGTCCTGGTAGTTCCAGGGGGCGGTTGCCGGCTGGAGGGACCAGTCGAGGGTGGCCGGATTCTGAACGGCCGTGAATGACCGGTTCTGCCAGAGAATGTTGTTCAACAACTGCGGGTTGGAGAAAAGCCC
Organism: Deltaproteobacteria bacterium; assembly: GCA_016218975.1. NCBI lineage: Bacteria > Pseudomonadati > Myxococcota > Myxococcia > Deltaproteobacteria bacterium. Next base: position 121,152 of record JACRCO010000071.1, on the reverse strand, counting down.
CGCCTGCGCCGAAGCGGACGCCAGCACGTTGCTGTGTGCGCGCGACGCGATGCCGGCCGGCTGCGGAGTGGATGCGGCGGGCGGCGGGGCGGTGAAGGCCGCACGCGCGGTCGCGGTGCTGTCGTTTCTGGCGACCGTGTTGTTGATGATGTTGCTCCTGGCCGCGTCCTGAAGCGATATGGCGCCTGCCAGGCCCGTGACGTTGTTCACGACCATGTTGTTGAAGATATTGAGGGTGTGCCAGCCGTCCGGAGTGCCGGGGGCATCGGCAACGTCTTTTCCGTTGACCTGGTAGGCGGCGATTCCGGCGCCGTCGCCGGCGCCCGCCCCGTTGCCGAGGATCAGGTTGGAGTCGACCGTCACCGTTCCCGAGCCGTCGGTCAGGACGGCGGGCGCGAGCGCGGTAAGGCCGCCGACGAAGATGCCGCCGCCTCGCCCTTCCGCCTGGTTGCTCCACGCTTCGTTGAATATGATCGCGTTGCGGGCGATCAGGCCGTCTTCGCTCAGGCCGTGGTGCCCGATGCCGCCGCCGCCGTCGCCGAGGGTGATGTTTCCGCAGATCCAGTTCTCGGTCACCTTGTAGCCGTCTGAACCGGAGCCGAGCATCACTCCGCCCGCACCCAGGTTCGTGCCGCCGTTCCGCGCCACCTGGTTGTGGTGGATGCGTATTCCGTCATTGAACGCTCCCTGGTAGCGGCGCGTCGGGTCCGTGGGGTCGGTGCAGGGGGGGGTGTCGCAGGAAACGAGATCGACGTGCCCGATCCTGATTCCGCCGCTGCTGACTCCCATATTGTTGGAGATCCTGTTGTTGCCGATCGAAAGATTGTGGGCGTATCCGTTGACGATGATGCCGCCGCCGTTGACGGAGCCGATGATGTTGAATCCGTCGATCCGGGAGGATCCCGGGATGAATCCGTTAGACGGGGAGCCGGGTTGGGTGTCGTCTTTCGCAAGCACCATGACGCCCGGACTTTCAAGAAGCACATTGGCGCCGAGGGCGCCCATCCCGAGGACGGGAAGGATACCCGGAGAGCCGGCTTCCTGGCTGGGGAGCAGGCTGAATTCGCCGGCGTCCAGCAGGGCCTTTACCTTCTCACGCCAGATCTGCACTTTTTCTATGGGGAACATGATTGCGTTGATGGTCGTGGACCCGGCGCCCCATCCCTGGAGCCGTACCGGTTTCCACATAGCCACCATCTCCATGTAATTCCCCGGTCCCACGAGTATCAATTCGCCGGGAGAGGCGGCGTCGACAGCCGACTGGATCGTCGGATAAGCAGCCGTGGGAACGCGCATCGGTTGCCCGGCGCCGAGCGCCACCGTCAGGGTCACGCCGTTCTCCGTCGATTTTCCGTTGCTGCGCGAAACCGCAAGCTGGTACTCGCCCGACGGCACGTCGTTCGGAAGCCTGGCCCTTATCACCCTGTTGGTCCACTGGGTAATGGTGAGGTTCAGGATGGTACCGTTGACGTCGATGGTCGCCTTGCCCGCCGCCGTCCCGAAACCGTGGTCCCTGTTTATCGTTTTGTTCAGGTTGGTGGGCGAGCAATTCGACTCGGGTCCCGGGCAGTAGAACGGATTGGGAACTGCCACCGTGCCGTCAGATACGATGAGGATTTCCTGCTTGTCCTGGCTGTTCGCCGGGTTCGCCGTTACATAAGGCCCGCCTCCGGCGCCCGGAACGTTGACGGCGTGGATCGTCGGGGTCTGGTTGGGAAGATCGCAGTCAAGAGGGGCCTGGGTAGGTCCCACATAGGCGGCCGTGGGGAGCACCGGCAGGTCCAGGTACGTCGTGGATCCCGGCATGAACTGGAATGTGTAGCAGAACTGGCCGTAAGACTTGTTGAAACTGGGATCCAGGATGAATTCGTCCTCTTCGCCCCCCGGGACGTACGCCGGATTCGGCATCATCGCGTCGTTCATGCACGTCGTGATCATCTGCGGCGTCATGCCGCTCGGCAAGGGGGTGTTCGCCGTATAGGTCGAGGGGAGAAGGCCGTTGAACTTGCCGAACTCGTCGGCGTAGATGCGCGAGAGCTCCCTGCCCGTCCAATCCCGGATGGAAATCGGAATCCATGGCGGGGAGTACTTTTCCCCGGCGTTAGGCGACGATGCACGTGAGTCGTTCGTGATGTCGTCGGTGGTCAACCCGGTGAACTGTCCCGCGATCGGAGCCTTCGTGAACAGGAAGAAATTGGCGGCCGCATTCTCACCGTCCTGGAGAACCACGTATTTCCTGTCGCACAGCTTTCGGGCCTGTCCGGAGAAAGCCGTTGGAACGCCGGGAAACAGGCTCAATTGTTCCGGCACGAAATGGCGGTCCCCCACGCACTGCGGAGCCCCGAGGGGGACGAACGGATTGAAGGGCGGCGGCGGCGCGCCAGTGTCCGCGAGCGGAGGAATGAAGTCGGCGGCGGGCTGCGGCATGTAGTTGTCGCCGAAGTCGACGTTCTTGTCTTCTTCTTTCACTATCTCATAGCCCGGAGGAGGGACCGCTTCGACGATATAAACGCCGCTGGGAAGGGATTTGGGATCGCCGGTGACAGCGGTGCCGAAAGCGTACCCACCGTCGAAGAGCCCGGGCCGGACCTGGTTCCAGTTTCTCAAGCCGTCGAAGCAGTCGGAGGGGTTGCCCTGGAAGGAGAACGACGGACCCCTGCATTCGGTGGGGATGTTCTCGTCCCAGCTATCGGTCCAGGTCGCCTGTACGGCATCGCCGAGATCGAAAACGCCGTTGCCGTTGCGATCCACATCCTCCGGACCCGGCACACCCGTGTAGCCGGGGTATGCCGTGTCACCCTTGCCCGTCCACTGGAACGGGTAATTGTCGATGTCGGCAAGGTCGATGGTTCCGTTGCCGTTCGAGTCTACGATGGTCCCGGCAAGGAAATTTCCCGTGTAAAGGTTGACCTGAACGCCTGCGATGCCCGGCTCCCAGGGTTCCCCGAAGCCGTACACCGGGTCGTCCTCGGCGCGCGTGACCGAATAGTGGACGATCCCGGTGATTCCGCCGTTCTCGTCCGTCCCGTAGGGGCTCTTACCCCATTCGAATACGCTTGTGGAACCAACAAACCCCTGGAAGGCTTCGAGGAGCACAGGCCCGGTTTCGATGCGGGTCTTTCCGCCGTCGGCCTGGATCTGCGGGGTTACCTGTCCGCCCCAGGACCATGGCTCCAAGGGGTCGATCGGTCCGCCGTCGTCCACGGTTACCCGGACGCCGGTAGCTTTGTACCTGAGAAAATCCACCTCGGAAACTTGCCAGTTGAAGAAGGGGAAGATCTCGTTGAAGGAAGCAAAACCCATCTCATCGGTCAAAAACGACTGATACATCGTACCGTCACGCCAGCGGAGGTTGACGGCCTGCTCCAGCATGCCCATCGTCTCCTCGGGATCCCGGACGCCGTTGCCGTTTTCGTCGAGATACACGTAGTGCTCCTGCCGCGTGAACCAGTGGATGACGGGGATCTTGCCGAGATTCACGTCGGCGTTTCCTACGACCACCGTCGAGAAGTTGATGATGATGTCCAGGAAGTCGTCCCAGACCACGAGCTGGTACGTGCCGGGCTTTATCGCAGGCACGGTAAAGGTCCCGTCTTCGTTGGTGCGCGCGACGTAGATCCCCTTCCCGGTAGCGGAGTCGTTCAGCCCGATCCAGGGGGTCGTATGCTTGAACGGCGCGCCCGGGTTGGAGGAAATCCCCGGAGGCCGCCCCAGGTGGTCGTTGACGATCTGCCCCGTGACGGTTTGCATTCCGGCATATGCCGGGTCGAGGGGCGTCTGCTTCGCGAAACTCATGATGATATGAGGCGTCGGGGGGCCGAACTCAAGAAGGTAGGGAGGCTCGTTCGGCTTGACCCAGGCGTCGATCACCCTCGAACCTTCGATCGTGGTCGTCTGGATGTACGGAGCGGGCGGCACCGCGACAATGCTGTATTTTCCCGGCGCAATGTACTTGAAGCTGGCCATCCCGTTGGAATCGGAGAGAACGAACCCCAACCCTTCCGCCACGACGTTGGGGACGCCGTCCCCGTCGCTGTCGACGAGCTGCCCGTTCGCATCGAGCTCATAGGTCGTCCCCAGCGCCATTCCGAAGGCGTCCGTGAGCATCGGTCCGCCGGAGATGCCGTAGCGGCCGCCCGTGTCCACCAGGTAGAAGGCGACGTTAGGGAAGGGATTCTCCGCCGGGACATCCGGGAATCCGTTGATCGGGTAGTTGTCCTCGGTGGCGAAGATGTTGACCTGCGCCATGGGGAAGGGGAGCTTGTTAACATAAACCTTCACGCTTGCCTGGCCAGGAGCAATGGACGTCCCGCTGTTGCTGAAGCTTCCGGCTTCAAGCGGGAGCACCGAAACGTAGTACCGCTTGGCGGGGTCCAGCACCACCGATTCCAGCCCGCTGCCGGCCTTGCATTGCGGGTTGCTCGGCCCTGCGGCAGGGTCGACGCATCCCGAGGCGATCACCGGCATGTAGCTTTTATGGAAGCTGACCGCCAATTGGTTGGTCGAGCTGTCCCCGGGACGGACCGGATACGTCGCGTCCTCCTGCAGGGTCCAGTAATACCTGCCGACGGATGTAGGGGGAGGAGGCGGCGTTCCCGCAGGAGATCCCGCCGGGTTGCGGTTTACCCCTACCACTTCCAAAGTCGCCGCCCCGGAGGGAGAGATATGCAGGACGATCATTCCGACAAGCAGGACGGGCAATATCGCCCCTATCCATGCCGCCCGTTTTTCCCGAATGCAGCTACGCTTCACGGTTCTCATAGTTCAACCTCCTTTTCCGTTTGCTGGAGAAACCTCCCGACGAGTCCGATCAGGTCCGGCGGTTGGAACGGTTTTTGGATATACCCCATACACCCGTCATTTCCGAATTCCGAAATCAGGACGGTGTCGCTCACGCCTGTCACGACAAGCACGGGAATTTCGATCTCCCGGCGTTTCATTTCTGCGATCAGATCCAGCCCCGACATTCCCGGCATCACTATGTCCGTGAGAAGAAGCGAATACCGCCTGCCTCCGTTGTGAGCGTCGATCATCATTTTCAACGCATCAGCTCCGCTTCCCGCGACGGTTACGTCGTAGCCCGCCCCACGCAAGGCCACGGTCGCGGAGTACAGGAAATCCGGTTCGTCGTCCACCAGCAGGATGTGTTTCCGGCGCTCCGGGCACTTTTCTTCTCCGTTCGGCTCCCTCATGGAGAACCCCTTGGTATCAAGAGTAGTGCCAATTCGTCGCGGAGTAATTTTCGGACGGAATATCAGGTACTTCCGTGAAATTACCGGGAGATTGCGGTCGCAGGAGGGCTGCGACGGTTCGCCGGACGGGCGGTTCGCCGAATCGATAGAATGTTTTAGTTATTCAAGCTTTGGAGGGCAAAAAGGAATCGTCCGGGGTGCGACGGAAGTTTCACCCCTTGTGCCTTGAACCTTCTGATCTTTCCATTCTCACAAGCCGTTTGTTCAACGCCTGGCGGGAAATTCCAAGAAGCGACGCAGCGACCCCCTGGTTGTTCCCGGATCTTTCGAGGGCTTCCGCGATAAGGTATCGCTCCGTGTCCTTCAATGTGGGAAAACGCTCCGGGATCGGAAAAGGCACGTTACCGTTTCCCGGCACCGGTAACGGGCTGGAACCGGCGTGCGCCCGCTCCTCCTCTATTTTTTTACGGAAGCTTTCGATCGAAAGGACGCCTGTCGTGTGCTGCGCCACGGCGTTGGCGACCATCGTTTTCAGCTCGCGGACGTTTCCGGGGAACGAATAGGTAGACAGCAGAAGGAAAAGTTCCTGCGGAATCGAGGGCGCCCTTTTCCGCATCGTCGAAGCGGAATCCTTGAGAAAAAGGCCGACAAGGAGGGGAAGGTCTTCGGGCCGTTCGCGCAGCGTCGGGATGTGAATGTGATGGGCGGCCAGGCGATAGTAAAGGTCCTTGCGGTACGTACCCTCCACCATGCGCGCCTTCAGATCCTTGTCGGTGGCGCAGATGATCCTGGCATCGGACCGCTTCTGGACGTCCGATCCGAGCGGATAGTAGGTTCTCTGCTCGAGGAGACGAAGGAGCTTGACCTGCGAGGAGACTTTCATGTCGCCCACTTCGTCGAGGAACAGCGTTCCGCCCGCTGCGCAGGCGATCAGCCCTTCCCTCGCCTGATCGGCGCCGGTGTAGGCGCCTTTCTTGTGGCCGAACAGGGTGTCCGAAAACATCGTGTCGTCGAGTCCGGCAGCGTTGACCGGGACGAACGCACCCTTGCAGCCGCTCCGGTCGTGTACCGCCTTGGCGATCAGCTCCTTTCCCACCCCCGTTTCGCCGGTAACGAGCACGGGCTGGCCGGACGGAGCGATGGCTTCGACGTACCGGAAGATCGCCCGCATCTTACCGCTTCGCGTGAGGATTTCAGCAAATGCCGCCTCATCCTCCAACCGGGAGGAAAGAAGGCTTTTTTTCAGCGAAGAGACCTCCTGCCTGAGACCATGAAGCTCGAGCGCCCGGGAAACGCTCGAGACAAACCGGCTGCTTTCCATCGGCTTGACCAGGTAATCGAAGGCGCCGCCCTTCATGCAGGTTACCGCCACATCGACCTCGCACTGGGCGGTCGACACGATAACGGGAATGTGCGGGAACTCCGCCTTGATTTTTTCGAGGATCTCCGTTCCGCCGATATGCGGCATGGTGAGATCGAGCACGACGATGGATGCTTCCCGTTCCGACAGGAAAGGGAGAACGTGCCTGCTGTCGTTGATCGTTTCGACAGGTGAGATCCCGGATGAACGGAGCGTCACCTGGGAGGAAAGCAGAAACGCCGGGTCGTCGTCCACGAGCAGGACGGGTCGGCAAAGTGAACTCCGCGTGTCATCCGGTTCCATCATCTGAGAATCCGCACCTCCGACTTCCGGCATTGGTGTTCGAGCGATTCCGGCGCAGCCGGGAGGATAATGCGGGCGGCGGTCCCCTTGCCCGCCTCGGAACGGTATTCGATGGTTCCGCCGTGCTCCTTGATGATGGAAAAGGATATGGAGAGGCCCAAACCCAGGCCCCCTTCCTCCGACCTCGTGGAGAAGAACGGCTCGGAAAGACGCTTTATCACATCTTCGGACATCCCTTCACCTTCGTCCTCGACGCAGATCCCGGTTTTCCCCTCGCGGCGGTCGAAGGAGGTCGAGATGCGTATCGCGCGGTTTTTGTCCCGCAACGCCTGCAGCGAGTTCATGATCAGGTTGACGACGACCTGTTCCAGCTGCTGGGAGCATCCCTGGACCGCCGGATCGGACTCGTCGTAAGAGACGCGGAAATTCCGGCACTTTTTCGTTATTTCGTGGTTCAGTATCGCGGCGGCGTTTTTCACGACGTCGTTTGCGCTGACCCGGCAATCCTGTTTCCGGGTATCCTGTCGCGCGAACTCCTTCAGCGTCCCCACGATGTTGCGGATCCTTGCGGACCCGCCCGAGATTCCGTCGACCAGCTTGGGAACGATCTCCCTCATTTCGGAAAAGGGGAGACCGCCCAGGAGGAAATCGCCGTTTTCCTGGTGGAACTTCTCGAGGACAGGCTCGGCGTCCCGCCAGGCCTTGCCTATCATGGGCGCGTTGAACATTATCAGGTTGTTCGGATTGTTGATCTCGTGCGCCACGCCTGAGACGATTGTTCCGAGCGCCGCCATCCTGCTGGCGTGAATCAACTGCGCCTGTCGAGTGATGGCCTCGTTTTCCATCCGGATTCTCTCCGTGACGTCGCGGAACGTGCAGTAGCTGATGCTGCCGCCCTCCAGCAGTCGGATGGACTTCCCGCGGACCGACACGATGATATTTTCCCCGTCCCTGCGGATGTGCCGGACCCTGTCAAGGACGAGCCGCCGATGTTCGTCTATGCCCGATATCCGTTTCTCTAATTCCGGCAGCTCGACCGGTACGACGAACAGGGAGGGTCCCTTCACTGTCATTTCCTGCCGGGTATATCCATATAGAGCTTCAGCAGCGGGATTTGCATCCTGGATTCGGGCGGTCCCCGGCTCGAAAAGCAGGATGGGTTCTTCATTCTGCTCGAACATCTGCCTGAAGTGTTCCACGATGCGGATGCGTTCCCGGATCGATCCAAGCTCGATTTCCTGCCGCCGGATGACGCCCACCCAGTATTCGCTGATTTTATAAAGCAGCAAGGCGGATGCGAGGAGGTAAAGGATGTCCTTGAGCGCTGCAAGACCGCCGAGCAGGTAATGTTCGCACAGGAGCCATGTCACCCCGACAACGGCGTATACGAGAGCGATCTTCCAGGGAACGCTTCGGCTCCTGAGGAGCGCCGATATATTTTCGGATATCCGTCTCACGAATGTCCGGATGCGGAGTGCGGTCTCCATCGAGCGCGTTTTCCTCTAAAAACGGTTCTGCATGTTCTTTAATCGCTCCTCACGCGGCGGATACGGCCATGTCTACTGCGTTGCCCTCGGTCGCGGCGCCCTGTAGCCATACCCGTCTCCACCGCCTCGCTACGAACCCTGGTGAGAAATGCGGGTTAAGGACTCTCGGGCAGGTTTTGCCTGCATTACCGGTGACACGAAATTGTTAACAGCATATATTCCTGATTAACGGGAAATGCAAATTTCAATTGTTATGATTCACGGTTCCTGAAAACGTTTCAGGGGCTTTTGGCGGGAAAAGGCGCTATTCCGGGGGATGCGTGGCTTCGCGCGCCAAGCGTTTGGCTTCCGCGATTTCTTCCTCGGTTACGATGGAATCACGGATACGATTGAACATCGGGTTTATGAGGTCGTTCACCCGCCGCGCAACGTACGATTTCTCCTTCAGCGATTCCTTCATGAAGCGAATGCACCCGTAACAGCTTTCGGTTCGAACCCGAAAGTTTCGCGGGTCGATCCGGTGCCACCGTGACAAAACCCGCATCCCAAGCAGCAGCGGTTCACGCAACACGCGAAACCACCGGACACGCTCGTAGCACAACGCGACGAGCATGATCGTGCACGTGTTGCAGACCGCGTACTGCCGGTCGTTCGACGCGGGGGCTGGGCCGGTCATTCGATCCCTTTCCTTGATCGATCGAAATCGTCTCATAGGTATTTCCGTAGAACCTGGTATTTCCGCGCATTACCAGCCATATCTAATGGTTGGTCCGGCAAATCATTATATCTCGTCGGATTGACGATATTACGATAATCGTCTACGATATTCATCATGAAGCAGGAAATGAAGACGATCACGCGGGAAATATTATTCAGCTTCTGGAAAGTTCACATCCTGCATCACGCCGGGAAGGAACCGGTCGTAGGGCAGTGGATGCTACAGGAGTTGCGCCGGCATGGCTACGAGGTCAGCCCGGGGACAATGTACCCGATGCTTCGCCGGATGGAACGCAACGGCTGGCTGCGTTGCGTGACGGCCGCCAAGGGGGGCCTCCACGCCCGGAAAAGCTACTACCTGACCGACAAGGGGCGTGATGTCCTCGATATCATCCTGTCGCAGCTCGAGGAACTTCGAGGCGAAGTCTCGCGCGGGAAAAGGAAAAGATGAAAAAGGGGGGGCAGTCCTTTGGCAGCCCGTTTCCCGCCGGGAAGACTGGCGGAAGTGGCCGGATACTTCCTGCGGCTCGGCATCACCGCCTTCGGCGGTCCCGCGGCGCACATATCCATGATGCATGCGGAGGTCGTCAATCGAAGGAAATGGCTGGATAACCAGCGCTTCCTCGACCTGCTCGGCGCCACGAACCTCATCCCGGGGCCGAATTCCACGGAAATGGCGATTCATCTCGGCTTCCTGCGCGCGGGATGGGCGGGCCTGATACTCGGAGGCCTCTGCTTCATTCTGCCCGCTGTTCTCGTCGTGACGGCACTTGCATGGGCTTATGTACGCTTCGGTTCCATTCCCGAAATCGGTTCGGCCCTGTACGGCATAAAGCCCGTCATCATCGCCATAATTGCAAAGGCGCTTTGGGACCTTGGGCGAAAAGCGGTCAAAGGCCCGCTGACGGCTGCAGTCGGGATTGCCGTACTTGTGCTCTATTTCCTCGGTGCCAACGAGATCGTCTTGCTGTTCGCCGGAGGGTTCGCCGTACTGTTCGCCGCGAGCATCCGCCGGATGGGAAAGGGTGACGTAGCGGGTTTCTTTGCGCTTTTCGCCGGATCGGGTTTGCCCGCTCTCGGTGTCGTGCCGTTCAGCCTGCCGGTGTTGTTCCTTGTGTTTCTGAAAATAGGGGCCGTTTTGTACGGCAGCGGCTACGTCCTGCTCGCTTTCCTGCGCGCCGATTTCGTCGTCCGCCTCGGTTGGCTCACCGACCGGCAGTTACTCGACGCAGTTGCCATCGGCCAGGTGACGCCCGGACCTGTCTTCACGACGGCAACGTTCATCGGTTACCTGCTCGGAGGCATGCCGGGGGCGCTGCTTGCGACCCTCGGCATCTTTCTGCCTTCCTTTATTTTCGTCGCCGCTTCTTTTCCTTTCGTTCAACGGTTGCGGGGGTCGGCCACGGCGGGGCGGTTTCTGGACGGCGTCAACGTCGCCTCGCTGGGCCTCATGGCCGCGGTGACCTGGCAGTTGGGCCGCGCCTCGTTTGTGGACCCGCAGTCAGTCGCGATCGGGCTCGTTTCGGCGGTCCTTCTCATCCGGTACGAAGTCAATGCGACATGGCTGGTGCTCGGTGGGGCGGCCGCCGGTCTTGTCCATATGCTCCTGCAATAACCCGCTTCAACTCTTACCAGCGTCCGTACCCACGCCAATGCCGGTGGCCATACTGATCATGGTGCCTGTAATAATGCCTGTCGTAATTCCGGTAATGATGTCCGCCCCAGCCTGAACGATAATGGTGGCGATCGCCCGACCAATGGCCGTATGGGGCGTGGCCGTCCCGCCACCCGTACGTCGCCCGGAAATCGTATGGGTAGTAGTAAGGAACGCTGTAACTTAAGCTGAAACCGAAGCTGCTCCCGGCGGACGCGTCCGCGGCCGAAAAAACCGACAGAATGACCGCAAACACTGGCGCCGCTATCAACTGCTTGATATTAGGCATATATTTTGTTCCTCCGTACTTTTCTTCCGTCGCCTGTTAGGCAGTGATGCTATGGCGACATATTATTAAACCCGTATCCCCGCGCAGTGTTCCCTCCACGCCTCGCGATGATCTCCGGTTGAAAATGCCGGCCGGGGGCGGGGCCGGCAAAAGGCCGAAGCCGGATTGACGCGTCGATTCCTGGATGGTAATATGACCATGGTTATGTGACCATTCATGAGGGATATTCGATGAAGATCTCCGCGGGACAATTCAAGGCGAAGTGCCTGAAGCTGATGGACGAGGTAAAGTCCCGTCACGGGGAAGTTGTAATAACCAAGCGGGGAAAGCCGGTCGCGAGGCTCGTTCCTTACGAGGAGACGCCGGTTGAAATCCACGGTTTCATGAAGAACACGATCACGATAGTCGGAGACGTCATCTCACCCTTGGGCGAGAAGTGGGATGCCGAAAACTGAACGTGTCCTGCTCCTCGATACTCACGTGTGGCTCTGGCTCATGAGCGGGGAAGGGGACATGAAGCCTTCCGGCGTCAGGGTCATGGAAGAAGCGGCATCTCAAGGACTTGTACGAATATCCGCCATCTCGGTGTGGGAAGTGGCGATGCTCGAAGCGAAGGGCCGGATCCGCCTGTCCAAAGACTGCATGGCGTGGGTCAATGAGGCGTTGGGCGCGCCGGGAATCGCATTGGTCCCCCTGGCGCCGGAAATCGCCGTGGAGAGCAGTCGTCTGCCGGGGACATTCCACGGCGATCCGGCCGACCGTATTATCGTCGCCACCGCCCGCCGGGAAGGGGCGATCCTGCTGACCCGGGACAAGAGGATACTTGCCTACGGGAAGGCGAAGCACCTGTCGGTAATGGCGGTCTGACGGTCGATTTCACGCCGGGCCACCGACGACCCGGTGTAATGTCTGTTCCGTGATTTCCGCCCCCATTACCGTGCCTGTTCCAACCCGTACTTCCTTATCTTGTAACCGATCTGTCTGGCTGTGATCCCCAGGAGCGTGGCGGCGCGGGCATGGATGCCTCCGCATTTCCGCAGCGCATCGGCGATTAGCTGGCGCTCGGCCTCCGCGATGCTGGAGCGGTTCCGGATACTCCGCGGGAAAGAAGATATTTGCGGAGCCAGTCCCTCGCGAGGAAGCGGGTCCGGCGTAAAATACGGGGTCGATGACAAGGATTGGGGAGCAAGCGCGGAGAAGGATACGGCGGCATGCCCGTTGCGCAGGGAGAGGGGAAGGTCCTCCGTCGATGCCTCGTCGCTCCGGGCCATGACCACGATGTGCTCTATGGTGTGCTGTAGTTCCCGAATGTTTCCGGGCCATGCGTGGGAGAGCAGCGTGTTGACCACCTTGCGGCCGAGCCGCACCTGTTTCTTGTTCTCGGCGTTGAATCTGCCGAGGAAGAACTCGATCAACGGAGGGATGTCCTCCTTTCGCTCCCTCAGCGCCGGGAGGAACAGGGGGATTACGTTCAGGCGGTAATAGAGGTCCTCGCGGAACGTCCCCTTGCGCACCGCTTCCTCCAGGTCCCTGTTCGTGGCGCCGATGAGGCGCACGTCCACCGTGATCGTCTCCGTCCCGCCGATCCGCTCGAACTGCCGTTCCTGCAATACCCGCAGGAGTTTCATCTGGAACGTTAACGGTATGTCGCCGACCTCGTCGAGGAAGAGCGTCCCGCTGTCCGCCAGTTCGAACCGCCCCTTCTTCTCGCCGGTCGCGCCGGTGAAGGCCCCTTTTTCGTGGCCGAACAGTTCCGATTCGAGGAGCGTCTCCGGCAGCGCCGCGCAGTTGAGCTTTATGAAAGGACCGCGGCTGCGGGGACTATTGTAATGGATCGCCCGCGCGATCAGCTCCTTCCCCGTTCCGCTCTCTCCCCGCAGGAGCACGGTGGCGGTGCTCCTGCTCACGCGGTCGACCTGGCCGAAGATCTCCTGCATGCGGTCGCTGGTGCCGATGATGTTGTCGAACTGGTACCTTCCTTTGAGTTCGGCCTTGAGATCGGCGTTTTCGTCGAGAAGGCGCTGCTTCTCATCGCGCACCATTTCGCTGATCCGCACCGCCTGCGCGAGGCTGCCGGCGACGATTGTCAGAAAGCGGACGTCGTTGTCGAACGAGAGCCGGTCGGGGAATACCCTGTCAACGCTCAAGACCCCGACCACCTCGCCCCGCACCTTGACGGGAACGCAGATGAAGGCGATCTCCTGCCGCTCCAGCAGCCGCGTGCGCGACCCGGTCCGGTTCAGGAACAGCGGTTCGCTTCCGAGGCTCGGGACGACGACAGGGCTCCCGGTGGAAAACACGCTCCCCACGATTCCTTCGCCGACACGGTATTTCCCCCGCTGGATTTCTTCGGGAGTCATGCCGTGGGCCGCGACTATCGACGACCCTTTTTTACCCGGGTCGCGCATGAGGAACGTTCCGCGTTCCATGCCGAGGATCTGGGAAAGGAGCTTCAGCACCCGCGCGCAGGTGACCTTCAGGTCCAGCGACTCGGTGAGGACCTTGCTGATTTCGTACAGGGCGGTAAGCTCCAGCACCTGCTGCCGCAGGTCGCGGGGAAAAAGCGAGGCGGATCCTTTCTCGTTCATGCCGGCAACCTCCCTTCTTGATGTTCGTCGGGGAATCTTTCGGATCGCGTCCATGAGGGGGAGAGCCGGACCAGCCATTCCGCCAGCCCCTCCACCTCCGCGCGGACGGCGCTGTCGAGCCTCCTGCGCCATGCGGCCGGGATGGCATCGGGCCCGTAATAAGCCCCGGCGATGGACCCTGCAATCGCTCCCGTCGTATCGGCGTCTCCTCCACGGTTGACCACCCGCACAAGGCACTCCTCGAAACCGTCGGCCGCGAAGAAGTCGTGAAAAACGGTCTGAAGGGTGTGGGCCACGTATCCCGAGGCTTCCCCGCGGTAGGGCTCGAAAGCGAACGCGGTATGGGACAGTGCGAGTTCCTCGGCGATCGCCCGGAGGCGTTGAAGCGGGGCGCCAAGTACCGCCTCCTGGATCATTCGCCCGACCGCGATGCAGGCGGCGTCCGAAAGAGGATGGTTATGGGTTATGCGCGCCTGCTCCACGGCGCAACGGGCGAGCGTTTCTCCGTCCCCCAGCGTGAGGAGGGCCACCGGGGTCATTCGCATGACGGCCCCGTTTCCGGCGTCCCACTCGTTGCAAGGCGCCGATAGACGTCCTTTAAGCATGTAATCGCGTATCCCGCGCCGGCAGGCGGCTCCCACGTCCACAGGTTTGCTCCTCAACCACATGGCGAAATTGTCGGCGATCCCTCTTAAGTCCCATCCGCCGGCGCGAACCAAAGCCCGCGCGATGCATAGCGACATCTCCGTGTCGTCCGTCACCATTCCGGGCTTGAGTCTGAGCCAGCCGCCGCCGACGATCGTCCGGTGCACGCCGTACCGGTCCCGTATCTCTCCCGGGACCATGAACTCGGTGGTTGCCCCCAGGGCGTCCCCGACCGCCAGGCCGAGGAACGCCGCCCTTCCGCGCTTAAGGAGATCGCCGTGCGTCATGACGTACGCACCCGAACTTCGTATTCCCCGCCGATGACGATGACTTCCTCTTCCCCTTTAAGCCGCAGCAGGGGCAGCAGGTCCGCGCGGAAGAAAATCTTTTGCGCGGGGACAATCGCTTCGAGAACCCGGCTTCCGAATTCCCAGGCGCGTTCGAAATCGCGCGTGAACGAGTTGAGGTTGTTGAGGAGCAAAATGCACCGGTCCTTCGAGAGATTTTCAAGGACGCGGTGTTCGGAAAAATCGTGCACGCCGCGAAAAAGGGTGAACGAAAAGGAATCCGGGTTCCGGCGCGCAAGCTCGTACTGCGTAAACTCATAAAGGACATCGAGCTGGGCCTGTATCGAATTCGTTCGCGCCATACCGTTCATCCGATCGATCGTGTAGCGGGAATACGCATCCGAGTGGATGTCGTCGATCGGCTCCCTGTGGAACGTCGGCGGGATGCCGAAACGGCTCTCCACCCACCCTTTAAGCACCGCTCCCTCCATGGAATTGGCGTCGAACATCCAGCCGCGAAGGAACCGGAGGTAGCTGTTCCTCAGGCTCCTTCGTCCCAGCTCCGATTCCTCCCCCTTCCACTGGTGAAGCTGGAACGCCACGTCCATGTAGTCGTGAAATGCCGCTCCTCGCAGCGCGGGATCTTCCTGCGCGTCGAGGCGCAGGAAGAGCTGCCGGTGCGCCCCACGCACTCCCTGGATCACGATCGGCCGCGGGTTTTCGTTGAAGCCCCGCGATGCGATCGCCCAGGAAGGCAGATTGCAAAGGTTCATCGTCAGCCGCGGACGTTTCATGGGTTCATCAGGACAGCAAAAGCCGGACCGGATCGGAAAATGCCCGCAGGACCGCGAGATTCGGGCACAGGGGAGGGGCCACGGCATTCCGCGGCGCGCTGTTTCCGACAATATTGTCGACCCCGGAGACCTTATCGTCGCCGTTTTTGTTGCGGTCCCGCCCCGGGCGGGAGGGCGGAAATCTTTTTCTCCGGTGAAAACATGGGGTTGAAAATTTCTCCCGCGGCTGGCACCGCGTTTGCCATGCATGCTGGCCAGATCAATCGGAGGTGCGCACCATGAGACAGATCGCGATTTACGGGAAAGGCGGCATCGGCAAGTCGACGACAACCCAGAACACAGTGGCCGGGCTCGCCGCACTGGGAAAGAAGTGCATGATCGTCGGCTGCGACCCGAAGGCCGACTCCACGCGCCTCATCCTTCATGCGAAGGCCCAGCAGACGGTCATGGACCTCGTGCGCGAACGCGGGACCGTGGAAGACCTCGAACTGGACGACGTCCTGAAGATCGGGTACGGCGGCATCCGGTGCGTGGAGTCCGGCGGCCCCGAGCCCGGCGTCGGCTGCGCCGGCCGCGGCGTCATCACCGCAATCAACTTCCTGGAGGAAAACGGAGCGTACGTCCCCGGGCTCGATTTCGTTTTCTACGACGTTCTCGGCGACGTCGTCTGCGGCGGGTTCGCCATGCCCATCCGCGAGAACAAGGCGGAAGAGATCTACATAGTCGTCTCCGGCGAAATGATGGCCATGTACGCGGCCAACAATATCGCCAAGGGGATACTCAAGTATTCGATGTCCGGAAAGGTCCGCCTGGGGGGACTCATCTGCAACTCCCGCAACACGGACCGCGAGGCCGACCTGATCGAGGCGCTGTCAAGGCGCCTGGGCACTCAGATGATCCATTTCGTTCCGCGGGACAACCAGGTGCAGCGCGCGGAGCTGCGGAGAATGACGGTGATCGAATACTCATCGAGCCATGGGCAGGCCGACGAGTACCGGGAGCTCGCCCGCAAAATAGACGAAAACAGGAACCTGGTCGTCCCCACGCCGCTGCAGATGGAGGAGCTGGAGGACCTGCTGATGGAATTCGGCGTTATCGAGGACGACGACGAGTCGATCATCGGCGTCGCAGAAGGGACCGCGACCTGAGCCGACCCGCGGGCCAGGGACATGTATGTCGTCCCCAATCTCTTGAAGGAGTCCACCGATGACGCACCCCGTCAAGAAAGTGGAAGGCATAACGAGGGAATCGACCCTTGAGATGATCGACCGGGCGCTTGTGGCCTATCCCGAGAAGGGGAGGAAGAAGCGCGCTCCGCACCTGGCGCCCAACGACCCGTCCTCGTGCGGCGCCTGCGTGAAATCGAACCGGAAGACCGTCCCGGGCGTAATGAGCGCGCGCGGCTGCGCCTACGCCGGCGCCAAGGGAGTGGTCTGGGGGCCGATCCGCGACATGCTCCACGTATCGCACGGACCGGTGGGCTGCGGATGGTACTCCTGGGGGACCCGCCGCAACCTCATGAGCGGCAGGAACGGCGTCACCAACTTCGCCATGCAGTTCACCTCGGATTTCCAGGAGAAGGACATCGTGTACGGAGGGGACAAGAAGCTGGCGGTGCTTCTGCGGGAAGCCCGCGAGCTCTTCCCGCTCGCCAAGGGGATCTCGGTCCTTTCCGAGTGCCCGGTCGGACTGATCGGCGACGACATCAACTCGGTCGCCAGGATAATGAGCAAGGAACTGGATCTCCCCGTCATCCCGTGCAACTGCGAAGGCTTCCGTGGGGTTTCACAGTCCCTCGGCCACCACATCTCCAACGACACCATACGGGACTTCGTCATAGAGACGCGCGAGTTCACCGAGCCGCAGACCCCTTACGACGTGGCGCTGATCGGCGACTACAACATCGGCGGAGACGTCTGGTCGGTGAAACCGCTGCTCGAAGAAATCGGCCTGAACGTAAAGGCCACCTGGACCGGCGACGGCGAAATCGAGCGGATCGCCGCCACGCACAGGGTGAAACTCAACATCATCCACTGTTACCGCTCGATGAACTACATGAGCCGTGTCATGGAGGAGAAGTACGGCATCCCGTGGATCGAGCTGAATTTCTTCGGGCCGACGAAGATCCGGGAAAGCCTGCGCAAGCTGGCGGAGCGTTTCGACGACAGGATCAAGGAGAACGTGGAGACGGCGATCGCGAAGTACGATCCGCAGATGCAGGCGGTGATCGACGAATACCGGCCGCGGCTCGAAGGCAGGAAGGTGATGCTGTACGTGGGGGGCTTGCGCCCCCGCCACACGGTGGGCGCATACGAGGACCTGGGGATGATCGTCGTCGGTTCCGGGTACGAGTTCGCCCACTCCGACGATTACGAGCGGACCTCCCCGGAGATGCCCGACGCCACGGTCATCTACGACGACGCCTCCGAATACGAGCTCGAACGGTTCGTCGACGAGCTGAAACCGGACCTGGTGGCAAGCGGCATAAAGGAGAAGTACGTCTTCCAGAAAATGGGGCTCCCTTTCCGGCAGATGCACAGCTGGGACTATTCGGGCCCGTATCACGCTTACAAGGGTTTCCCGATCTTCGCGCGGGACATCGACATGGCGATCAACAGCCCGACCTGGGGCTTTGTCAAGTCGCCGTTCTGAGGAAGGAGCGAAAGCATGGCGAACAATCTCGGACTGGAAGTGAAGCCGGTTACCCCGATCCCGGCGGAAGAGGAGCTACGGGTCTCCGAATGGATAAATACGGAAGAGTACCGGGAGAAGAACTTCGCCCGCCAGGCGCTGGTGATCAATCCCGCCCACACCTGCCAGCCGCTGGGAGCGGAGCTGGCGGCCCACGGGTTCGCGGGATGCCTCCCCTTCGTGCACGGATCCCAGGGGTGCGCCTCCTACTACCGCTCGACGCTCAACCGCCACTTCCGCGAGCCCGCCCCGGCCGTCTGCAGCGCCATGAGCGAGGACGGAGCGGTGTTCGGCGGGCAGAACAACCTCCACGAGGGGCTGGAGAATGCCTTCGCGCTATACAAGCCGAAGATGATCGCCGTGTTCACTTCCTGCATGCCGGAGATCATCGGCGACGACCTGACCGCGTTCATCAGGAACGCGAGGCAAAAGGGGCACATCCCCCAGGATTTTCCCGTAGCCTACGCCAACACGCCGAGCTTCAACGGATCCCATATCCACGGCTACGACGCGATGCTTCTTTCCATCCTCCAGAACCTGACCGCCGGAAAGGCGGTGGAGGGGCGCTGCACGGGGAAGATCAACTTCATCGCCGGCTTCGACGCCAATACCGGGAACTACCGTGAGTACAAACGGATCTTCCAGGCAATGGGGATCCCGTGCGCTTTCCTTGCGGACATATCCGAGACCTTCGACTCTCCGCTCGACGGCACTTATCGGCTATACCCCGGCGGGACCGGGCTGGAGGAGGCGGGCGACTCGATCAACGGAAAGGCGACTTTGACCGTCGCTCCGTACGCCACCGCGAAGACGTTTGCCTGGATCAGGGAAAATTACCCGGGAAGCCACGCCGCATTGCCGATGCCGATGGGGATCGCAAGGACAGACGCGCTCCTGATGAAGCTCTCCGAGCTGTTCGGCAGGCCGGTCCCCGATTCGCTCAAGGCGGAGCGGGGCCGCGCGGTGGACGCGATGACCGACTCCCACCAGTACATCCACGGGAAGAAGTTCGCTCTTTACGGAGACCCGGACCATCTCACCGGATACGTTTCCTTCCTGCTGGAGATGGGGGCGGTGCCGTACCACATCCTGTGCAGCAAGGGATCGAAGAAGCTGGGGAAGGAGATACAGGCGCTCCTTGACGCTTCGCCGTACGGCAAGGCGGGAAAGATCTACATGAACAGGGACCTGTGGCACCTGCGGAGTCTCCTTATGACCGATCCGGTCGATGCCCTGATCGGCGACACCCACGGAAAGTTCGCCGCCCGGGACGCGGGGATCCCTTTGTTCCGGTTCGGCTTCCCGATTTTCGACCGGGTGAACCGGCACCGGTTTCCGCTGATCGGCTACCAGGGGGTCATCAACATGGTCACCGAGATCTGCAACAAGTTCATCGATATTACGGACGAGACCTGCGACGAGCGTCATTTCGAAATGATGCGGTAACGCGAAGAAAAAAAGGGGACGAGGGAAGATACCGTGGCGCGGCCCGACTATTACGACCCGAAGGAGTGCGCGGAACTTGAAAAGGGCGCACCCAGGTTCTGCAGGAAATCGGAACCGGGGGAGGGGACGGAACGGAGCTGCGCCTACGACGGGGCGAGAGTGGTCCTGATGCCGATCACGGATGCGATTCACCTGGTCCACGGCCCGATCGCCTGCGCGGGCAATTCCTGGGACAACCGGGGGGCGCGCTCGTCGGGCTCCCGGCTCTACAGGCGCGGCTTCACCACCGAGATGCTCGAAAACGACGTCGTCTTCGGCGGGGAGAAAAAGCTTCACCGGGCGATCCTCGACCTGGCAGCGCGGTACCGCGGACAGGCGAAGGCGATCTTCGTTTACGCGACCTGCGTCACCGCCATGACCGGGGACGACGTGGAAGCGGTCTGCAAGGCGGCGTCGGAGAAGATCCCTGTTCCCGTGATCCCGGTCAACACTCCGGGGTTTATCGGCGACAAGAACATAGGGAACCGGCTCGCGGGAGAGATCCTTCTCAAATACGTAATAGGGACGGCGGAGCCTCCGGCGACCACCGGCTACGACATCAACCTGATCGGCGAGTACAACATCGCGGGCGACCTCTGGGGGATCCAGCCCCTTTTCCAAAGGCTCGGAATCAACATACTCTCCTGCTTCAGCGGCGATGCGAAGTTCGAGGATCTTCGCTACGCCCACCGTGCGAGGCTCAACGTGGTCGTCTGCTCCAAGAGCCTCACCAACCTGGCCAGGAAAATGAAGCAACGGTACGGAATGCCGTACCTCGAGGAGTCTTTCTACGGCACGACCGATACTGCCAAGGCGATGAGGGAAATCGCACGGGAGCTGGACAACGCCGCAGGAAGCCCCGGCTCGATGCTTCTGCAGGAGAGGGCGGAGCGGCTCATCCGGCAGGAAGAGGCTCTCTGCCGCTTGCGGATCGCCCCCTTCCGCGCCCGTCTCGCAGGGAAGCGCGCGGTGCTCTTCACCGGCGGCGTGAAGACCTGGTCCATGGTCAACGCCCTGCGGGAGTTGGGTGTGGAGGTCCTCGCAGCCGGAACGCAGAACTCGACGCTCGACGACTTCCGCCGGATGAAGGACTTGATGCACAAGGACGCCCGGATCATTGACGATACGTCCACGGCGGGACTCCTGGCGATCATGCGGGAGAAGATGCCCGACCTGATCGTAGCGGGCGGCAAGACCAAGTTTCTGGCGCTAAAGACCAGGACCCCGTTCCTCGACATCAATCACGGAAGGGCCTGGCCGTACGCCGGATACGAAGGCATGGTCACCTTCGCGAAGCAGCTCGACCTGACGGTCAACAATCCGATCTGGCCGGTCCTTTCGGCAGGGGCGCCGTGGGAAAAAGGCGGCGGCCGGGTGGAGACCGATGCATCGAAGGCGGCCGGTCATGCCCGTGCGCTGCTTGCAGAGGACCTGTCCGCATCGCGGGTCACGATCCCGGCCAAGGCTGCGACGGTCAATCCCCAGAAAAATTCGCCGGCCCTGGGAGCGACCCTGGCGTACCTGGGGATAGACGGGATGCTCGGGCTCCTGCACGGTGCGCAGGGGTGCTCCACTTTCATCCGCCTTCAGCTCTCGCGCCACTTCAAGGAATCGATCGCCCTCAACTCGACCGCGATGAGTGAAGACACCGCCATTTTCGGGGGCTGGGAGAACCTGAAAAAAGGGCTTCGCCGGGCGATCGAGAAATTCCATCCGGCAGTGGTGGGCGTGATGACCTCGGGGCTTACCGAGACGATGGGGGACGACGTGCGGAGCGCCATCGTCCACTTCCGCCGCGAGAACCCTGAAATCGCATCGATCCCGATCGTCTGTGCCCGCACGCCGGACTACTGCGGCTCGATGCAGGAAGGTTTTGCGGCGGCTGTCGAGTCCATCGTCGGCACCCTCGCGAAGGGGGGGGAGCCGGTCCGGGGGCAGGTGACCCTGCTGCCGGGGGGCCATCTGACTCCGGCGGACGTCGAGGAGATCAAGGAGCTGATCGAGTCCTTCGGGCTGACCGTCCTGGCCGTGCCGGACATCTCCCGCTCCCTCGACGGCCACATCGATGACGAAGCGTCGCCCCTTTCAACCGGCGGCATTTCCGTGGATGGGATAGGGATGGCCGGGCGCAGCGTCGCCACGCTGTTCGTGGGCGATTCCCTTGCCCAGGCGGCTCTGATGCTTGGAAAAAACTTCGGCATTCCGGCGTACGGGTTCACTTCCGTGACGGGTATTGCCGAGACGGACCGCCTCATGTCCGTACTGTCGGCCATAAGCGGTCGGCCTGTTCCGGAGAAGCAGCGCCGCTGGCGCAGCCGCCTCATGGACGCGATGGCGGACAGCCATTATCAGTTCGGGGCGAAGAAGGCTGTCATCGCGCTCGAAGCCGACGCGCTGAAGGGGATGGTCCGTTTCCTCGCCGGAATGGGATGCGAAATCCGGGCGGCGATATCCGCCACCCGTACCCGGGGGCTCGACGACCTTCCTTGCGACAGGGTATTCGTCGGCGACCTCGAGGACCTGGAGGAAGCGGGCGGTGGGACGGACCTGCTTGTGGCGAACTCGAACGGCAGGCAGGCGGCGGAAAAGCTGGGAATCAAGGCGCACCTGCGGGCCGGTTTGCCGGTTTTCGACCGGCTCGGCGCCCATATGAAGATGTGGACGGGATACCGGGGGACGATGAACCTTCTATTCGAGGCGGCGAACCTGCTCCAGGCAAACGCGGCCGAGGCGCTGAAACTGGCGCACAACTGAAATGGTGAGGTGAACGCCATGAGAGTTGCATTCACGAGCACAACCGGCGAACGGATCGACGAGCACTTCGGAGCGGCGCGGTCGTTCCACGTGTGGGAAGTGGGGCCCGATGAGGCGAAGTTCCTCGAGGAGGTGAGTCCGGGCGGCGGCGGCGACGAGGAGGACAGGATCGCGGCCCGCGCCGACGCGATCGCCGGATGCGCCATCGTCTATACATTGCAGATCGGAGGTCCGGCGGCGGCCAGGCTCGTCGCCCGCAGGATACACCCGATGAAAACCGGGGGTGCGCTGCCCGTCGCGGAAGCGGTCGCGAGGCTCCAGGAGGTGCTGAAAGGGAGCCCGCCGCCGTGGCTCAGGAAGGCCATGAACGCGGTGAATGCACAAAAGTTTGCGGAAGAAGAATGAACGAGGCGGCGCCCGGCGAACAGAATAAAAGACGGAGGGATAAAGATGGCTTACATCACCGGATTGACTCGGGACAAGCGGGAATGGACACCGCACTTCATCAAGTCCATCGATGAAGAGATGTGCATCGGCTGCGGCCGGTGCTTCAAGATCTGCGCTTACGGCGTCCTGGGATGCAAGGAAGCGGACGAGGACGATTCGGCCAAAATGTTCATGACGGTCGAAAACCCGGGCAACTGCATCGGCTGCCGGGCCTGCGGCCGGACCTGCTCCAAGAAAGCGTTCTCGTTCGAACCGGTGCCGATGTGACCGACCTCGCTTCCGCGGAGCACCCCTGCTTTTCCGCCGGCGCAGCGCACCGGTTCAGCCGCCTCCATCTCCCGGTGGCGCCGAAGTGCAACATCCGGTGCGCCTATTGCAACCGGAAGTATGACTGCGTGAACGAGAGCCGGCCGGGGGTGACAAGCGCCGTCCTCACGCCCGAAGAGGCGCTGGAACGGTTCCGCAGAATGAAAGCGGCATTCCCGAACCTGCGCGTCGTCGGGATCGCCGGTCCGGGCGATGCCCTGGCGAACCCGGAGGAAACCTTCGGGACGCTGGGACTCATAAGGAAAGAGGACCGCGATATCGAGTTCTGCCTTTCCACAAACGGCGTCGGGATTCCCCGGCATCTATCCGGGATGCTCGAAGCGGGGCTTCGATATGTAACGGTCACGATCAACTCCCGCCGCGCGGAAACGGCGCGGATGCTCTATTCATGGGCGGACGACGGAGAGATCAGGCATTCGGGCATCGACGCGGCGCTGTTCGTCCTGGCCCGGCAGGAGGAGGCGCTCGATGCGCTCCGGGGGACGGGAATACACGTAAAGGTCAACATCGTCTACATCCCCGGCGTGAACGACGCGGAGGCAGGGGGTATCGTCCGGTTCGCGAGGGAAAAGGGAGCGGAGATCGCCAACATCATGCCGTTCATCCCGACGCCCGGCACCTTTTTCGGGAATTTCCCCATGGTGAGCCGCGAGGCGCTGTCGATCGTTCGGGAGAAAATGTCCGGGATACTTCCCCAGATGCGACATTGCGCCCAGTGCCGCGCCGACGCCGTGGGGAACGTTCTCGACGAACGCCCCCTCTTCGTGGAAAACGGAACGGTGCGGGAGCTCCCTCACCGCGCAGTCGCATCCGGCGGGGAGCGGGATAGCCGGGGCGAGTCCCTGCGGTTCGCGGTCGCTTCCCGAAGCGGCTTTCTCGTGGACCTCCACTTCGGTCACGCGGACGAGTTCCTGATCTACGACGCCGAGGGGTCCGCGATCCGCTTCATGGAGCGCCGGAAAGTGGACAAGTACTGCGCGTCAAGGTTTGCCTGCGACGACCCCGGGGAACGGATGGAACGGGTTCTCGCGAGCCTTTCCGGGTGCCACGCCGTCCTTTCCGTGCGGATCGGGGACGAGCCGCGCAGGGTGCTGGCTTCATACGGAATCCATGCGGCGATGACGTGCAACAGGATCGAGGACGCCGTCCGGGAAAATTACGAGACGCTGCTGCGGCGTCGCAGCGAAGGCGCAGTCGTATGAAAGACGCTTTACGCCGCAACGTCCAGGAATTTTCGGGCTCGCTTGGCGACCTCGGGACGTTTCTGCCCCTGGCGGTCTCCCTGATTGCCGTTTGCGGGCTCGATGCGGCGCCGGTATTTTTTTCGGCGGGGCTGTTCTACGTCGCCGCGAGCCTGTCCTTCAGGCTTCCCATGCCTGTTCAGCCGCTGAAGGCCACTTCCGCCGTCGCTATCGCCATCGGCGCCGCTCCGCAGGAAATCGCCGCCACTGCCCTCTTCATGGGCGCGATCTTCATTTCCATCGCTGTGTTCCGGCTCGACCGACCGCTGAAAGCGCTCTTCCCGCGTCCGGTAGTCCGTGGGATCCAGCTCGGTTTGGGCATACTGCTGGTCAAGGGCGGATGGAATCTCCTTGGGAAGGACCTTTGGACTCCTTCATTCGAGGCAGCAGGATTGACGATCCCGGCGGGCGCGATCGTCGCAGCCGTCACGGCGGTCCTTCTTCTCCTTTCGGCGCGGGATCGCAGGTTCCCGTCTGCGCTGGCGGCTGTCCTGCTCGGGGTTCTGTGCGGCTTGTGGTGGGCTGCACCGGGGACGTTGTCTTCCCTTTCGGCCGGTTTCTCGCTGCCCGGATTTTCGATCCCGTCATCGGCGGACCTGGACACCGTGCTTTTCACGCTCCTCCTGCCTCAGATTCCCCTGACCTTCGCCAACTCGATCGTCGCTACGGCCGCTACCTGCCGCACCTGCTTCGGAAAATCGGCCGAAAAGGTCACGGAGCGGCGCCTCTCGGCGTCCCTGGGAGCCGCGAACCTGTTCTCGGGGCTTGCGGGAGGGCTTCCCATGTGCCACGGCTCCGGCGGCGTGACGGCCCATTACCGTTTCGGCGCGCGCACCGGCCGGGCGGGGCTTTTCATCGGTTCGATCCTGCTGCTGCTCGGAGCGTTCTTCGGGAACTCCATATCGTCCCTGTGCTCGCTGGTTCCGGCGGCGGTCCTCGGCATGTTTCTGCTCTACGTGGGGATAGAGCATGGCAGGCTCATCCGGGACATCCTCCATCTGCCGCGCGAGACGGGTGTCGCCGTTTCCATCGGCTTGATAACCCTGGCGACCGGCAATTTAAGCATCGCTTTCGGCGCAGGGATCGCTCTGGAATTCGGCTTGCGGACGCTGTGGCCCGCACCGGGGGAAGAGGAATTGCATGTACAAGGTAATTGTTAACGACGCCACGCTCCGCGACGGGGAACAGGCGGCCGGGGTAGCCTTCTCACGGGCTGAGAAGGTGCGGATCGCCCGGATGCTGGATGAAATGGGCGTGCCGGAGATCGAGGCGGGATCCCCCGCTTCCGGAGAGGAGGAAAGGCAGGCGATCAGGGAGATCGCGTCTTCAGGGCTTTCCGCCAGGATCTCGGTTTGGTGCCGTGCCCTTCCACAGGATATCGAAGCAGCCGCAACGTGCGGTGTATCTTTCGTGTTCGTTTCCCTTCCGGTATCCGACCTTCACCTTCGCATGAAGCTCCGGATAAACGGGGATGAGGCGCTGAAACGGGCCGCCGAAGCGGTCCGTTACGCAAGAAGGGCCGGCCTTGCCGTGGCGGCCGGGGCCGAGGACGCCTCGCGGGCCGATTTCGGTTTCCTCGTCCGGTTCGCCGAGACGGTCCGCAAGGCGGGCGCCGAACGGCTGCGATATTGCGACACCGTGGGGGTGCTGGATCCGTTTCGCACGTGCGACGCGGTGCGCAGGCTTAAGGAGGCCACGGGGATGGAGATAGAGATACATACCCACGACGACCTCGGGATGGCGACCGCGAACGCCCTTGCGGGCATCCGGGGAGGGGCGCGATACGTCACCGTGACCGCGAACGGCCTTGGGGAGCGGGCGGGGAACGCGTCGCTCGAAGAAGTGGTGATGGCATTGAAAAAAGTGGAGGGGATCGATGCGGGTATCCGCACCGAACTGTTCTTCGATCTGTGCCGCTACGTGGCCCGCGCCTCCGGCAGGGCGGTTCCCGCGGGGAAGGCAATAGTGGGGGAGAACGCTTTCCGCCACGAGTCGGGGATCCACGTCGACGGTGTGATCAAGGATCCTTCCACCTATGAGCCTTTCCCGCCGGAGGAGGTGGGCGCCACGAGGCGCCTCGTGCTCGGCAAGCACTCCGGCACCGCTGCAGTCCGCTTCCGGTTGCATGAGCTGGGCATCGACATCGGCCTGGACGAAGCGCGTAAAATACTTCCTTTGATTCGGCGCAGGGTACTTTCGACCCGTCGCCCCGTCGCGGAGGGGGAACTACGGGATATATTCCAGGGTTGCATGGAACGAAAAATTCCAGTCGTTATTTCATGATGGCGCAGGTTTTTTTTATGGAGAAAAACAAGTGTTGAAAAATTCATCTTGCCGGTGAATTTCTCAACACCCTATCCCATCAAAAACCTGTAGAAAAATTAAAAAGCCGGATACCGTGTAGATATATTCAACAGTTTGAGCGTCTAACCGATTCCCGCGATCCATTCCTGATAGCCAACATTCCCCATTTATTTCAATGATATTAATGTCGCCGCCGGGGCGGATCCACCGTTGGCACGAACGATGCTCCAATGGAAGTCAGCAAAACAAGGAGGTGACGTCATGACAATCCTGCTCATGATCCTTGGCATCGCTGCGTTCCTGGTCATCGACCTGGCGCTTGAAGGCAAAAGGAAGCGGGAAGCGGCCGAAAACGCACTTTTCCACCGCGGCCATACCTGGGCGTACCTGGAGGACACGGGCCTGGCGCGGGTCGGGATCGATGACTTCGCCCGCCAGTTCATGGGGACGATCGACCGGATCGAGCTGCCCGAACTCCACAGGGAGGTCCGGCAGGGAGATACGCTGTTCACCGTAGTTTCCGGAGATCGAAAGGTAGATTTCATCTCTCCGATCGACGGAGAGGTGGCCGATGTCCGGCGCGATGCGGCGCGGGCGGCCATGACCAGGGACAACCCTTACAGGAAGGGATACCTCGTCACAATGTATCCCACCGCCATGGCGAGCAACATGGACGAACTTAAGAACGCGGCCGAGGCGCCTTCCTGGATCGAGCGCGAGCTTGCGCGCCTGTACGAGTTCGTCGGCGCGTACCTGGCCCGCCCGGTCGGCGTCGGCGGCACCCTTCCCGACGGCGGCGCATACGTCCCCGGCATCGCGGCGAAGGTCGAGAAACCGGTATTCAAGGAAATCGTGCGGAACTTCCTGAGGTAGGGACGCCGACGCTTACCGCAGGTATGCAGAGTGGGCTATCCCGTCCCGCCGAGGTATGCTTCACGGACCTTCGGGTTGCCGAGCAGCTCCCTGCCGGTTCCCTCCAGGGTGACGGCGCCCGTTTCGAGAAGGTAGCCCCGCGCGGCCGTCTGGAGCGCCATGTTGGCGTTCTGCTCGACCAGCAGGATCGTCGTTCCTCCCCGGTTGATCTCCACGAGCGTGTCGAAGATGTCGCGCACCAGCATCGGCGAAAGCCCCATCGAAGGCTCGTCCAGCAGCAGGAGCCGTCCACGGGTCATCAGCGCCCGCGCAACGGCAAGCATCTGCTGCTCGCCTCCGGAGAGCGTCCCGCCAAGCTGCCGCCTGCGCGCTGCGAGGCGCGGGAACCGGGAGAAGATCCGCTCGAAATCCCGCGCGACCTCCTCCCTGTCCTTCCGCTGCCACGTAGCAAGCACAAGGTTTTCCATCACGGTCAGGTTGCCGAAGATCCCGCGCCCCTCGGGGACCTGGACGATCCCACGTGCGACGATCCCCTGGGCGGATACGCCGCGAAGGTCTTCCCCATCGAAGAAGACGCCCCCTTCGTACCGGACTATCCCGGAAAGCGCCCGCAGCGTGGAAGACTTGCCCGCTCCGTTCCCTCCGATCAGCGTGACGATTTCCCGCTCGTGGACATCGAACGAAACGCCCCGGACGGCCTGGATGTTGCCGTAGGAAACGGAAAGATTCCGCACGGAAAGGAGAGGCGTGGCCGTCATGGCTTCGTCTCGTCGCCCAGGTATGCTTCAAGCACGCGCGGGTGTTTCTGGATCTCCTTCGGAGTTCCCTCGGCAATAGTGGCGCCGAAATCGAGCACGACTATCCGCTCGCAGATCCCCATCACGAGCGGCATCTGGTGCTCGATGAGCAGGATCGTCAGGTCGAATTCCTTCCGTATCCATCGGATGAAATCCATGAGCAAAAGGATCTCGTTCGGGTTCATCCCGGCCGCCGGCTCGTCGAGCAGCAGCAGGCGGGGGCCGGTCGCCAGCGCGCGGGCTATCTCCAGGCGGCGCTGCAGACCGTAAGGAAGGTTTTTCGCCTGCACGTCCGCCCACTCGCGCAAGCCGAACGCATCCAGCAGCACCATCGCCCTTCTTGCGATTCGCTCCTCTTCCCGTGAGAACCGCCCGAACCGGAACAGCCCCTCGACGGCGCCGTACTCCACCTGGGCGTAGAAGGCGGTGCGGACGTTGTCCAGCACGGTAAGGTCGCGGAAGAGCCGGATGTTCTGGAACGTCCGAGCGATTCCCATCGCGGTGATCCGGTTCGGGAGTTTTCCGGTTATCTCCTTTCCTTCGAACAGGATGCTTCCTTCCGATGGGGGATGGACTCCCGTAATCAGGTTGAACACGGTAGTCTTTCCCGCTCCGTTCGGACCGATGAGGCCGACCAGCTCGCCCCGCTCGAGCGAGAGGCGGAAATCGGACAAGGCCGTCAGGCCTCCGAAACGATGGGTGAGCCGCTCAGCCTTGAGTAGATGCATCGGCCCCCCTTCCCGCCCGTATCCTCGCGACGGAGGCGGCCCATTCACGGGCGGGCACGAACCATCGGAACTCCCTCAGCCCCATGATTCCCCGCGGGCGGAAGATCATGAGCAGCACGAGCATCAGCGGCATCAGGACCATCCGCCAGATTTCGAGAGGACGGAGAAGCTCCAGCAAGACCGTGTAGATCGTCGCCCCGAGTATCGAGCCCGCGATCGACCCGATGCCGCCGAGGTAGACCATGATGAGGACGTCGGTGGATTTCAGGATGTCGAACATCCTGGGGTTGATGAACTGTATCAGGTGCGCGAAGAGCCCGCCCGCCACTCCCGCGAAGAATGCGGAAACGACGAACGCCAGCAGTTTGACACGCCGGGTGTCGACGCCCATCAGCTCCCCGGCGGTCTCGTCCTCGCGTATGGAAAGGACCCCCCTGCCGTGATTGGAATAGACGAAGTTCCGGATCACCCAGATCGCCGAGACCGTCCAGAAGAAGATCCACGGCAACGTGGTCATCCTCTGGATGCCCAGGACCCCCCGCGGGCCGCCGACAGCGTCGATGTTTTCAAGTACCGATTTCACGATCATGTTGAAAGCCAGCGTGACGATGGCGAGATAATCTCCCCTCGTCCGGAACGAGGGGACCGCCACCAACAGCCCGATCAGCGCCGCGCCCGCCCCTCCGGCGAAGACCGCCAGCGGAAACAGCCATTCCGACAAGCCGGGGGGAAACGAAAAGATCGTCAGCATGGATGAAAGGTAGGCCCCTGCCGCCATGAAGCCCGCATGGCCGACCGAGAACTCACCCATGTAACCGTTTACCAGGTTGAGGCTCGCAGCCAGGATGACGTTGATGCCGACGTACATGAGGATAAGCTGCACGTACTGGTCCAGCAGCCCGAAGCGCGGGATTGCGAACGAGAGAAGGAAACCAAGGAAAAGGCAGACGCGCGCCGCCCGCCGGCTGTCCGCGAGGCCCCGGACGATGCCCCGGAATCTTCCTTGTCCGCTTGCGCTCTCCACCGTCAAACCTTCTGCGGCCTGGGCTTGCCCAGTATTCCATACGGCCTGCCCACCAGCAGCACCAGCAACAGTGAAAACGAAACGAAATCCCGGAAGGTCGACGGGAAGTAGGCCGCCACGAGAACTTCGACCGCCCCGAGGAGGAACCCGCCCAGCATCGCACCGTGGATGCTGCCGATGCCTCCGACCACGGCGGAGATGAACGCCTTCCAACCGACCATGATGCCCATGTACGGGTCGATGACCGGGTAGGCCAGGCCGTACATGACGCCCGCGGCTCCGCCCAGGCCCGCCCCGATGGCGAACGTGGCTGAAATTATCCCGTCCACCGGCAGGCCCATGAGGGCGGCATTGGCCCTGTCCCAGGAAATCGCCCGCATTGCCATCCCCGTCATCGTCCGGTTCACATAGAGATCCAGCAGCACCATGAGGAAGATCGAGAGGACGATGATGATCGCCTGGAGAGAAGAGACGGAAACACCCCCCACCGTCCAGATGTGCGTGGGAAGAAGCGGCGCGATGTGCTTGGGATACGGATTGAGCGCCAGCGTGAAGTTCTCGAGGAAGAGCCCCACACCGAGCGCCGTGATGATGGGGGAAACCCGGGGGGCGTTGCGGAGCGGTTTATACGCGAGGCGCTCTATCACCGCGCCGAGCATCGCCGCGCCCGCCATGGACAAAAGCAGGGTCGGCACGAACGGGAGGCCGAGGGTGACTCCCGCGAGGAAGCAGAGGAAGGCGCCGATCATGAAGAGGTCGCCGTGGGCGAAATTGATCATGGTGAGGATGCCGTAGACCATCGTGTAGCCGAGCGCGATGAGGGCGTAGATGCTCCCCAGCTGGAGAGCGTTGAGCAACTGCTGAAGAAGATAGTTCATGCGGCGTGCGGGCTGCGGGCGTTATCGATGCAGGGAAGGCGCGCCGCTTAAGAGAATCGGCGCGCCCGTCCCGAATCCGTCAGGGATTCGCGTTTGCAAACCAGGCAAACTTTCCGTCCTTGATCTTGAGGATAACGGCGCTCTTGATCGGGTCGCCGGACCCTTCCTTGAACTGCATGTTCCCCGTCACGCCCTCGTAACCGGGGATCTTCGCAAGTGCGTCGCGGACGGCCTGCCGGTCCGTTTTCCCCGCGCTTTTGACCGCCTGGATAAGCAGCCCGAATGCGTCATACGTGAGGGCTGCGACGTCGTCCGGCGTGGTGTTGTACTTCGCCTTGTACGCCTGGATGAATTTCGTGGCGGCGGGGGTGGCGGCGTCGGCCGCGTAATGGGTGCTGAAGTAGTAGCCCTCTACATCCTTGCCTGCCAGCTTGACAAGCTCCTCGCTTCCCCACGAATCGCTGCCGATGAACGGGACCTTGATCCCGAGGCGATGGGCCTGCTGTACCTGAAGCGGGACCTCGCTGTAATAGTTGGGAAGGAACACGACCTCCGGTCCGGCTTTCTTTATCTTGGTCAGCTGCGCGGAGAAGTCCTTGTCGTTAGTCGTGTACGTCTCGAAGGCGACCACCTTGCCGCCCTTTTCCTCGAACGCCGATTTGAATATTTCCGCGATACCCTTGTTGTACTCCGAGGCGACGTCGTAAAGGACGGCGGCCTTCTTCGCCTTCAGGTTTTCCAGCGCGAACCGCGCCACGACGCGGCCCTGGAAAGGATCCGTGAAGCATGCGCGGAAGATGTACTTCTTGGAAGCGCCCGTCCTTGCGTCCAGCGTCGTCTTCGGCGTCGTCGACCAGGGAGTAATCAACACCACCTTGGAGCTTTCGGCGATTTCCGACGCCGGGACCGCGTACCTGCTGGCGTTGGGTCCGACGATCGCAACGACGTCGTTCTGAGTGATAAGTTTCTGCGCGGCCGAGACGGACTGTTCGGCCTTTCCCGCGTTGTCCTCGATGAAGAGCTTGATCTTGTATTTCTTGCCGCCCAGGTCGAGACCGCCGGCATCGTTTATTTCCCTGGCGGCCAGTTCCGCGGCGTTTCTGCACGACGCCCCGACCGCGGGAATGTCTCCGGTAAGTTCCGCGATCACTCCGACCTTGACGGTCGGCCCCGAAGTATCGGCGCAGCCCGAAAATACCATGGCGACAGCCAAAGAAAGCGCAAAAAGCAAAGCCGTCTTCTTCATGCCATCCCTCCCCCCGAAGTTATCGGTAATGCTTCGAACCCGGTTAAAACGTCTGAATTCAATAAATTATCCGTTGGTGGCGGACTGCACAAGGGGAAAATCGACAGGCGATGATCTTGGCATTGTCGGGGGAGGAAAAGCCATCTTAAGGCGGTTGAGATTCAGCGGGCGGATTTTTTCCCTTCGAACGCGTCGATCCGTAGCAGCACAAGGTCCCCCAACTTTTCCGTTGAAATCAGGAAACGGATTTTACGGACGCCTTCCGGCGTGGCGCAATCGGCAAATGCGCGAACCTGGTAATGGTTCTGCGATGTGAGATACGTGTCGGTTACCGTTGCGCGGACGGTGCAGATGCGGCAGTGAACCGATTTTCCGCACCCGCCCGGCAGCCGCGAATTGATGCACTCGATCGCATCGCCCCACCGGCGTCCGTCGACGTGCCGATGGTCTATGCCCAGGTTTTTGCAGGCGGCGTGGTTGCCGGTGACGATTCCCGCATCGCTGTTCAGCAGCAGGATCGGGATGTTCAACCTGTCGAGGTATTCCTGGAGGGAGCAGGACTCCTGCCTTGTAAACAGATCTTCCCTGCAGCCCCGGCAAAAACAGTGGGTGATGATTTCATCCGCCGTTTTGTCTACAGGGGCTAAAGGACTTCCGCACCATGCGCAATCGCCGTTCACGTTACGGCCGCCCATAATTTCGTCTTATCGACAACTATACCCCTTTGATTTCAATATGCAAATCACGATTTTATCGAATGTGTAACCTATCTGTAACCTGATGGTGCATATGCTTCCTTTCAAGATGGAGGATGTGTGTGCTCAGCGGTCTTCCTGACTTAAAGTGTTAAAGGCTTGCCTCGTTCATCCGATGATATGAAGGGGGAAACACGCATTGCGGGGTTATACGGTGAATTGTTGGGAATTCAGGAAATGCGGAAGGGAAGCCGGGGGGGCAAGGGCCGGCGATTTGGGAGTCTGTCCGGCATACCCGAACAACGGCAGGCTCTGCGCGAGGGTGGCAGGCACTCTTTGCGGAGGCGTCGTCCAGGGAACTTTCGCGAAGAAACTCGGAAACTGCATGAAGTGCGAATTTTACGCCAGCCCGCATTATCTCAAGGGGCGGAATATCCCCATATAGGACCGGTCATCACCCCAGTACGGTCTTCAGCTTCGCCATGAGGCGTTTTGGCGAGATCGGTTTCTGAAGGAAACTCGTTCGGTCGTCGAAAATCTCCTGTTTCAGTATCGTGCTGTTCGTGTATCCCGACGTGTAGATCACCAGGATATCCGGCCGTTCTTTCCTGATGATTCCCGCCAGTTCGATCCCGTTCATCTCCGGCATGATGATGTCGGTGATCAGGAGGTCGATCGTCCCCTTGACGGACCTGCTTGATTCGAGCGCTTCCACGCCGTCGCCGGCTTCGAGGAGATTGAACCCCAGCGGCTGGAGCGTGCTTACGATCAATTTCCGTATGGACGGCTCGTCGTCGACCACCAGGATCGTTTCGGAACCCGTAAGCCGGATTTCGAATTCGCCTGGCGCCGCATCCTCCCCGGCTTCGCCCGTGGAGGGGATATAGATTTTGAACGTAGTCCCGACGTTCGGCTCGCTGTAAACGCCTATGCTCCCGTCGTGCTGCTTCACGATCCCGTAGATCGTGGACAAACCGAGCCCCGTCCCTTTTTCCCCCTTGGTCGTGAAGAACGGCTCGAAAATGTTTTCCAGCACATCGCGGCTCATGCCCATCCCCGTGTCCGTCACGGAAAGCATCGCATACGAACCCGGCGCGACTCCCTCGCGGGCCTTCGCGTATTCCTCGTCCAGCTCGACGTTTTCGGTTTCGATGATCAGCCGTCCGCCGTCCGGCATCGCGTCCCTGGCGTTCACCGCAAGGTTCATCAGCACCTGCTCGATCTGGCCGGCGTCCGCCTTCACGTTTTCGAGGGAAGGGTTCAGGTTGATTTCGAGATGGATATCCTCGCCGATCACGCGATGAAGGAGCTTCGTCATGTTTTCCACGATGGAGTTGAGGCTCACCGCTTTCAGTTCGAGGATCTGTTTCCGGCTGAAGGCAAGGAGCTGCCTCGTGAGCGTTGCGGCTTTCTCCCCGGCGTTGTTGATCGTCCGGATCTTTTCACGTGCGGGGTGGTTGGGGGCAAGTTCCTCAAGCGCCATTTCGCTGTAGCCGATGATGGCCGACAACAGGTTGTTGAAGTCGTGGGCGATGCCTCCCGCGAGCTGGCCGACCGCCTCCATCTTCTGCGCCTGCAGGAATTGCTTCTCCAGCTTTTTCTTGTTCGTTATATCCAGCGTGTATTCGATGACCTGGGCGACGTTCCCCTGCCCGTCGAAGATCGGGTAGCCGTACACCTCGTAATATTTCGGCTTTTCGGTGGAATTGTGGTGGTAATGCTCCAGTACCACCGGCCTCCGGTTGTTCGTCACCTCCCGTATCGTGCAGGGATGGTCGTCCCCTTCGCACGGGGAATCCCGGTGATGGGTCATTTTGTAACATTTCGTTTGTTCCGTGAGCTCGCCGAAGTGGGCGGCGGTGTTCGCCATGACGATGGTGTGGCGCATCGCGTCGATCACGTAAAACGGATGCGTGAGGGAGTTCATGACGTTTTTCAGGAGATCGTGCTGCTGCGTGATCCGCTCGTCCGCCTGTCGCAGTTCGGCCATCTGGCGCTTGAGAGTGTTGATCGTTTCGATCAGCCTTGAAGTCATGACTCCGAACGCTTTCGAGAGCGCGCCGATTTCGTCGTCCCTTTCGATCGTGACGGATTGCGAATAATCGCCCTTGCCGATAGCCTTGGCGATTCCCGACAGGGATTCGAGCGGACTGATGATCTGGCGGACGAGGGCGACGCCGACCGCGATCGCGCCCGCCAGCGTCGCGGCGAGGAAGATCAGTATGGCGACCAGGGAGCGGGCGGCGTATTTTCCCGCTTCGGCGATCGGCAGCTCGGTTACGATGCGGAATTCCTGGCCTCCGACCCGCATGGTATCGTACGCAAGCAGGGATTTCGTCCCCTGTATCCCATTGTGTATGCCGGACCGTTCGGCCCTTTTCAGGTAGGTTCCCCTTAAGACCACGGAAAGATTCGGATGAACGACCACCCTTCCGTCTTCCGCAACGACGTAGGCGATTCCCGTCTCTCCGATTTTCAGGTCTTCCAGTACCTCGATCATGAATTTCAGGTTGATCGCCGCTACGAGAACGCCCTTTACCTGCGCGCTCCGGACATCCACGATAGGCACGCCGAGATTCATGCGGGGCTCGCCGGTCCGCTCGTCGAAGAACACGGGGCTGTAATGGACTTCCCGGCCCTTCGACGGCTTCGCGAATTCTTCGGCTTTCGACCTGTCGCCGAGCTCGGCGTCCGCCACCACCCGATCCCGCGAAACGTGCGCCAGCTCCCTCCCGCGGTTGTCGAGAAGCACGATCTCATGGAAAATGTCCCTGCGGTATTTATCGTTTGCGGAAAAGAGAAGCTTCGAAATCATGAGTCGCTGCTGTTTGCGCTCCGCTTCCATCACACGGGTGATCCTGGTGAAGGAGATCAGTAGTGATTCGAGCCCGTGGATATGGGTTTGCAGTTCGTGGGCGGCCATCTTCGTCAGCTTCGCCTGCATTTCCTCGGCTTCCTGAAGCTGCATTTCGAGGTTTTGCCATAAAAGGAACCCGCCGAGAAGCAATACGGGTAAGATGGAAAGCCCGATGAAGGTGATGGTCAGGCGCTTCCTGATGCTGTTCCTCATGAGGTGAGTCACGCGCCGTCCTTAACGAATGATGTAGTCGGCCTGCTGCAGTACGTCGTCCGGGATTTTTACTCCAAGCGCATTTGCGCTCTTCAGGTTGATACCGAGGTAGAAATCCGAAGTTTCCACCGGCAGGTCGCGGGGAGAAGCCCCTTTAAGGATTCCGTGCGCCAGCCTGGCGGCCTGCATCCCGGTCCGGTCGTCGAGAGGTCCGTAGGAAAAAACCACGCCTCCGTCGAAGTTCACATGCCCCGCCGAGATGACGGGGATGTTCCGCTTTTTCGCGGAATCGAGAATAGTCTCCATGTTGGAGCCGATTAGCCAGGAATGAAGTATGAAAACGGCTCCGGCGTCCGCGGGCATCGCGGAGAGCGACTTCCGCAATTTTTCCAGGGTGTCGACCTCCGAAACGGTCACCTTGAGGCCTGCGTGAGCGGCGGCTTTTTTGAGATCTTCGAGGCTATGGCGCGCAGCCCCCGTGTCGAAGCAGACGGGGACGAAGATATTCCTCGCACGGGGGGAAATCGCGAGCAGCCAATCCAGCGCCTTGCGGGTGCTTCCGGTCAGCTGCACGCCTGTAATGTTGCCGCCGTGCTTTACCATGCTTTCCACCACGCCGGATTCGATCGCGTCGTACATGACGAAGACGATCGGGATTTTCGTTCCTTCGACGGCTTTCTTGGCCAGTTTCGCGGCGGGCGTCGTCATGGTGAAAATCAGGTCGGCTTTCTTCGCGACCATATCCTTCGCCGCGGCCTCGATCTCCTTATGGTCTCTCTTTTCGAATTTGATGTAGGTGACGTTCTTCCCCTCGATGTATCCGAATGCGGGCATATTGCGCAGAAATCCTTGCGCGCCTTCCGTTTCTTCCGGGTTGGGATTGATATAGCCGATCAGGTAACCGTTTTTCGCCTGAGGCTTGCATGAGGAAACAATGGTGAGGACGAACAGCAGATTGACAACAATTAGCAAAAGCGGCGGGAGAACACTCTTCCATGCGTTCATCGGAGGATACCCGCGTATCATGTGGGCCTCTGATGGGAAATTGGATCGTTACAGGAGTTGTTTATAATCAATTTGCGCGTAAAAGTATACCCATAAATAACTATTTTAAAAATCCACAATATATTATTTTCATTCGCTTTTTTGCTCAAGATAAATCGGGGGAACATCAAGGCGAACCGGGTCTTTCTGTCAGCGCAGATCTGGACCGTTCGAAGGTTTAACCCGCTTTTCTCACCACGCTTCTGCTGCTGCGGCGGATACGGGCATGTCTACTGCGTTGCGCTCGGTCGGGCTCCTCGACGTAGTGTAAACTACGCCTGCGGTGCCCTCGGTCGCGACGCCTTGTAGCCATACCCGTCTCCACCGCCTCGCGACGAACCGTGGTGAGAAAAGCGGGTTAAAGGATTTCCATCCTCATGTGACATGAGCCTTGCCTTGCGGTATCCGCATCATAAGAGCCTGGAAACGTAAACTTCGAAATCCGTGAGGGAGCCGTTATGGAAGAGAAAAGGGATGACATCGCGAGCTCGATCGGTCTGCTGGTCCTGCGGGTCGGCATCGGCGCATTCATGCTCACGCATGGCTTGGGGAAACTGCAGATGCTGCTCGCCGGCCAATTCGACAAGTTCGCCGATCCCATCGGGCTGGGGAAGGGGATTAGCCTGGCGCTTATGACGTTCGCGGAGTTCTTTTGCGCCCTGTCCGTTATATTTGGATTCGCGACCCGTTTTGCCGCAGTGCCCTTGATATTCGGGATGACGGTTGCCGCGGCCGTCGTCCACAGCAACGATCCCTGGACAATGGGGGAAGGGGCCAGGTTGTTCATGACGGGCGCCTCGAAGTCCTGGGCTGCCAAGGAACCCGCGCTCCTGTACCTAATTCCGTTCCTCTCGCTGGTTTTTACAGGTGCGGGCAGGTTTTCCATCGACGAATTTATCCGGCAGCGCCGGCAGGAGCGATCGAAACGTTCGGGATATCAATAACATAGCCCTATTTTTAACAGCCGATAGAGCGTTAACGGTACCGACATTCTTTCCTGCCATTCAAAGTAAATAATTCCCTGAATTTTTCCGAAAGGATACGTGGTTCTTGAAGTCGGCCGCAATCGGCCGGTATTTCGGGCATAGCTACCGTGGGGGCTAAACGCTTGAAACGGCGCGAGATGTTCGTGAGGATATTGGTCATAATCGCCGGCGTTGAAGTAGTCGTCATGTTCCTGCTCGGTGCTCTTGAACTGCCGGAAGGGAACGCGAAGAATTTCATCGACGCCTTCACTCTTTCGGTTCTGAGCGCTCCGCTTCTCTATTATTCCGTGATCCGCCCCGTGACGCATAGGCTGTCCGAACAGTCCGCCCTTGCGCGGAAGGCCCTGGAGCAGGAGCTTGCCCTCAAGGCTTACGCGGAAAAACTCGAATTGAAGGAGGCCGCCGATGCGCAGTCACGGCTTCAGGCGCAACGGATGGAATTGCTCGGCAAGTTTCACGCGGGGGCCATCGAGGAAGCGGACCTGGACGTGATCCTTTCGGATACGGCGAAAGACATCTGCCGGGTCCTCGACGTTCCGTGTTGCGCGATCAGGATCTTCGGAAATCCCGACAGGATAGCCGAACATTGCGGACCGGGGACAAAGCCCGTCTCCTCCTCGCTTGCACTTTCCCGGATCCCCGACGCGTGCATTGCGGACTTCGAGGCGGGGAAATACAAGGTTTCCGACGGGACCAACCTGTCTCCTTGCTGCTCCGGCAGTGATGGTTGTCCTGACGAAACCGGCATGGGCGCGCATCTCGAAGTTCCCCTGCTCCATTCCGAAGGATTGGCTGGAATCCTGTTCCTTGGGACAGGGGGGAAGAGGGAGTGGACTGCGGAGGAAATCGCGACTGCGGAGGCGATTGCAGGGGGGATCGCTGCTGCGGTCCGGCACGACACGGTATTCCGGAACCAGAAGGAGATGGCAGGCCGCCTGATGTCGTTGATGAACAATGTGCCCGGCATCGTTTATCGCGGATACCAGGACTGGAGCGTCGGATTCATGGGCGCGGAGGTCGAACGGGTCACCGGATATACAGCCGAGGAATTCACCGGCGGCTCCGTCAAGTGGAAGGAATTGATGCATCCGGACGACCTTCCTGGGATAAAGATAGCGTTCCGGAAAGCGGTCGCGGAAAGAAAGGGCGTATTGCGCGTGGAGTACAGGCTGCGCCACCGGGATGGAACCTATCGAATGTTGGCCGACCGGCGTCAGAACACTTACGACTCAAAGGGAGAATTCCTTTACGTCGACGGCCTTCTGCTGGACATAACGGAAGTTTCGTTGCTGGAGAAGCAGGCTCGCACCGCCCAGAGGATGGAGGCCGTCGGTACGCTGGCGGGCGGCGTCGCGCACGATTTCAACAACGCGTTGACCGGCATCTTCGGGTTCGGGGAACTGCTGCGGATGAAGCTTTCCGGGGACAAGCGCGCGGAAGCGGACCTGGATGAGATGCTGCAATGCGCCGTGCGGGCATCGACGCTCACGAGGCAGCTTCTTACGTTCGCGCGCCGGCAGGCCATCGCGCCGGTCAATCTGAGCATGAACAGCGTGATAACGGATCTGATGAAGCTCATCGAGAACACGGCGGGGGAAAGGATCGTTACGAAGTTCCGGCTGGAAGAAGACCTGCCTGCCGTACGGGCCGACCGCGGGCAGCTCGAGCAGGTCCTCATGAACCTTTGCCTGAACGCCAGGGACGCCATGCCGGACGGCGGGGCGCTCGTGGTGGAAACCTCGGCCGCCGTCCTCGACGAGGAACATGTCTACCGGCACCCGTACATGAAATCCGGAAGATATGCAGTCCTCACGGTCACGGACACGGGAATCGGCATGAACGAATCGACCCGTGAAAAGATTTTCGAGCCGTTCTTCACGACGAAGGGCTCCGACAAGGGAACGGGGCTCGGGCTTGCCATGGTCCATGGGATCGTAAAGAGGCACGAAGGGTACATCCATGTGTACAGCGAACCGGGAAAAGGGACGACGTTCCGGGTCCACCTTCCGGCCATCGACGGACCTCCCGAAGCGAGTATCGCCCGCAGCCGGGAGGTCGTCCGGGGGGGGGACGAGACGATCCTTGTGGCAGACGACGACGATTCGGTGCGGAACCTGGCGGAACTGGCGCTCGGAGAGCAAGGCTACAGCGTGATTGCCGCCCGGAACGGCGAGGAAGCAGTCGAAATCTTCCGGAGAGGGAACGGCATCGCGCTTGTCCTGCTCGACGTGGGCATGCCGAGGCTGGACGGAAAGGAAGCCCTGGCCGTCATGCGGGAGATGTCCCCCGGCATCAAGGCGATACTGATGAGCGGCCACGATTTCGGCGAAAACCGCCCGAGCGAAGGATCGGGAAGGAACGTCGCTCGCCTCCCGAAGCCCTTCGGCTGCACGGAGCTTGCGAAGAAGGTGCGGGAAGTCCTCGACGGGAATTGAACCCGCATAAATCGAACTCGCTTGACTCGAACGGCAGAAACCTTCACTATTTGATTGGCTCTGCGGCACGGATCCCCGGCAACAAAACCAATATCAGGTAATTTACGCATTCGAGGAGGGCATGCATGAACCGAAAGGTCGTGTTCGTGGTCTTCTGCCTGTTTTTTGCGCTGGCGGCGGCAGTATTCGCGGCCGACGGGGACGATACCGCCCCCGCGAAAAACGATTCGGCTCCATCCGGCGGCCCCTCGTATTTCGAAGGCGTCTGGGCCGGGAAGTGGCCGGGTTATCGGAGCACCAACCTGGACCAGGACTTATCCATAACGATCGTCAAGGGAAAACGGGAGGGTGTCTTCGTCGTCACATACGAATTTGGAACGGTGAATTACATGAGCGGCCCAGTCGCCGGCGGCTCCTTTAAAACGAGGGGCAGGGAGGAGGGGGACAAGTTCTTCTTCGGATGGACGAACAAGCAGGGCAGAAAGTTCGAGGTGACGCTTCAGAAATACAAGGAGAACACGGTTAAGGCAAGGATCGACAGGTTGGGCACTATAACCTCCGCGGAAAGGCCTTACACCGAATCTTTCCTGGACCGCAAGTAGCGGGCGATCCCGCCCCTGATGAGCCGGGTTAACGCTACGGGAACTGCCTGAGCACTTCCTTCCCCTGGAAAACGATTTCGAGACGCACCGTGAAGGCGTCGGTCGGGCGATATTTTCCGTCGGGCTGCCGGGGCCAGGACATTTCGGGCTCGAGTTCGTAAAAAAGCCAGGGTCTCAGGAAGTTCCGCCGGTAGCGGGCCAGGATCCGGTAGGTTTCCACTTGAGCGTCAGGGTCGGTAACACCGAAGACTCCTCCCGAAAGGGTGACGGCGCTGCGGGGGGTAAGCGCCCGTAGCAGGGACAGCTCCGTTCCCCATTCCAGCCCTCTTGTTTCCTGCGCCAATGTGCCTGCGTTGGACCATCGCAGGAGCGTAGTCGGAGTCAGCTGCCGTTCAAGATCTATTTCCGTGGTTTCGCCTAACTTCTCCGTGTTTTTCCAGAAGAGGGTTTCCCCTAACCGGAAGAGGGTCAATTCCCCGAGTTTGCGTGTGTACTGCAGCCGGGTCCGGGCGAAGGTTTCGAAAGGCCGCTTCACGCGGACCCCCGCTCCCGCGAAGATATCCAGGGCGGGCGTGCGGAAGAAACCGTACCGGAGCTCCGTGTTGACTATGCGGGTATTCGGCAGCGTGCGATCGAACCCGGGGTTGCCGGGGTCCTCCGGCAGTCTCGCCGCCGCGGGCTCGGCCTCGCTCTCGCCGGTCACCACCAGGCGCAATCTCTTGTTGATCTTCGGAAGGGTGAACCCCGCCCGGACGTTCGTCCGGTACTTCACGTGATTTCCTTCCTCGAACCGAAGGGAGTTCTGCCATCGGATAAGATACTCGGGCAGCCGCACGTTCTCCGTCTTGACGCTTCCGAAAAAGTTGTCGAACCGGACGACGCGGTCGAGGATGCTGCGCTCGATGCTGGAGTGCCTCTCGTCGACCGTTCTCATGAATATCCCTGAAACATTGTCCATCGCCGGAGCGGTATTGTCGGCGAATGGTGTGACATTGTCGTTTGCAGGCGCGGTGTCGTCGGCGGGCATACGCCACTCGCCTTCCGGGTTCGGAGCTGCGTCTTCCGCCGCCGAAATTGCGGGAATCGCGGGCAACAGGAATATCAGCGCCGCGAGAGCGAGGCGCCGGAACGGCTTCGTCATTCCGCGGCGGATAAGCATTTATCTCCTCTTAGATGCGTCTTTCGATGTCCGGAGGGAGTTCGTTGTCGAAATAGACTATCCTTCCATTGCGGTCGAGGAGAACGTAAGTGGGGATCCCGCGCACCCCGTACAGGCGGGCTACCTTGCCGTCGCGGTCGAGCAGCACGGTGTAAGAGACGTTTTTTTTCCGGATGAAGCCCTTCACCTTTTCGGCGCTCTCCATGAAATCGACTGCCAGTATTTCCAGCCTGCCGGACAGGCGCATGTGCATGTCGTTTATCGAAGGCGCCGCTTCGTTGCAGTGCGGGCACCAGGTCGCCCAGAAAACGAGCAGGACCGGCTTTTTCCCCGCGAATTGTCCAAGCGATACGGTCCCTCCGGCGGCGGACTTGAGCGTGAAGGCCGGCCCGTCGGCCGCGACGGCGAACGGCACGAATGCAGCGAGAACCGAGGCCGCCGTCATCGCCGCAATGAACCGTTTCATCGGCCGTGTCCCATCCCTTTACTTAAACGAGCATTCTGCCG
Organism: Deltaproteobacteria bacterium; assembly: GCA_016218975.1. Classification (NCBI taxonomy): domain Bacteria; kingdom Pseudomonadati; phylum Myxococcota; class Myxococcia; species Deltaproteobacteria bacterium. Next base: position 78,543 of record JACRCO010000071.1, on the reverse strand, counting down.
GCCTGTACAAGGAAATATTCCCCGGCCAGTATCATAACGACTCCGAAACCTCTCTTTACCGCACCGAGCCATTTCCCCGAGCGGGGAAGACCGGCGATAAGGCTTGAGAACGTTCCCAGCAGCACGAGCACGGAACCCATGCCGAGGGCGAACACGAAGAGGAGCGATAATCCTTGCAAAACGTTCTGCCGGGAGCCGACGAAGAGAAGGAGGCCTCCCAGGACGGGAGCGGTGCATGGGCCGACGACCAGTCCGGACGCCATGCCGAACGAAAGGGCGCCGAGCACGCCGCCCGAACGGCGGGCGGCGGAAGCGCTCGGCGCGAAGGAGGGCAAGGGGATCCGGATGATATCGAAGAGAGACAGGCCGAAAAGGAGGCACAGGTTTCCCACGACCAGGTGTGAAAGGGGGCTGGAGGCCGATTCTCCGAATACCCTGCCCGTCAGCGCGGCCGCCCCGCCGAGGGCGGCATAGGTGACGGCCATCCCCGCCACGTAGGCGAGACTCAGGATGAATCCCCTTGCGCGCGATCCGCCGCTCCGGCTCCCGATATATCCAACCGTGATGGGGATGACAGGGTAAATGCAGGGGGTAAAACTTACCAGAAGGCCTCCCGCGAACACGGCAGCGTAGGCGAGCGGCGACCCCGTCGTCAGGTAAGACGGCAGGGAAGTTATAAGATTCTGCATGATTCCGGTTCCGGTGGTTTTGTCGGACGCATAATTTGTCGCTCACCGGATTAGACGCTCGATACCCTCCGTGCGCTCCGTAATAGTGAAAAACCGGTCTATTTCTTCCCTTTTTTGCCCTCCTTCGCAGGGGCGCTCGCCGCCTTGGGCTTATCATCGGAAAGCAGCTTGAGCAGCGCGTCGGCGGGGCGGTATCCGCTTACGACGGTTCCGTCCGGAAAGACCATCGCAGGCGTCCCGCGGATCTTCAGTTTCTCCGCGAGTTTGAAGGATTCCTCGACCGCGTCTGTCTTGCAGTCGCCAGGCGCAAGCTTTTTCCCGGCGTAGGCGTCTTCCAGCATGGAGAGGGATTTCGAGCAGATGACCGCCTTTGCCTTTTCGGCCGAAGCGGGGTTGTTGTTCCTTGAATAAAGCTTGATGAAGAACGCGACATCCTTGTCTTTTTCCGCGACGGTCTTCATTTCATGGTGCAGCTTGCCGCAAAAGTGGCAGTCCGGATCGCTGAACACGATCACCTTCTTTTTCGCTTCCGGATTGCCCAGGACGAGCGTTTCCCCCAAAGGTATCACGGCCGGATCCACCTTTACGGCGTTAAGGGTCGCGAATCTTGCTCCCGATATGTCCTCCCGGGTGCTGATCCTCACCACCTGTCCGCTGAAAAGGAAGCCCTTCGAATAATCGATGAATATGGGGAATTTCTTCCCCTGTTTCTCGATGTCGACCATCCACAGGCCCTTCACCGGGCTATCTTCCACATTCAGCACGTTGTCCACCAGGGGACCGAGGATTCCGGAAGCTTCCTTCGGGGTCAGGGTATGGCAATCCCTGCAATCACCCATTCCGCATCCTTCCTTTTGAAACGCCGAAGCGCCGGACGCGCATAAAAGCAGGAATGCCGAAATCCCCAGGGCAAGCGCAGCAAGCCGTTTCATGGGGTGCCTCCAGGAAAAAATTTCATTCCTCTTGATTTTACACGCAATTCGTTCCCCCCCGGGATTTTTTCATGAAACCGGATCGACCGATCTTCATCAAACGCACATACGCAAAGGGCGGGATGCCGAGGCAGGCGTTTCATTCCCGCTTCCATCATCGCGTTTTCGGCTGCCGTTCAATGGCCGCCAAAATATAGAACATTCAGACATTCGATCGGGGGATCGCGATGTTGTATGCCCTTCTCTTTGCGGCATTACTGCTCCCGGTAACATCAGACGCGGCGGACTTCTCCCTCTCCTCGAAGACGTATCTTCTGTTCTACGAACGGGAGACGCCCGGCGCACCCACGCAGAATTTCGCGCCCCTGTACGAGTACCTCTCCGCCGACGCGGGGAACCTTGGAGGAGGTCCCTTTTCCTTCCATTTCTACGGCTGGGGGCGGCAGGACTTGCGGGACGAAACGGGCAGCGGCAAGACGACGGGCGAGCTGGGCAGCGCCTACCTGCAGTACCTCCATCCGACGGGAAACGGAGAGGTGCGCCTCGGCCGGTTCTTCCTTACCGAAGGCGCGGCGATGGAAACGATGGACGGGATCTTCCTCAAGACGAGGACGCAGTCCGGGATCGGCGCTTCCGCTTTCGGCGGCGTACCGGCCGAAGCGACCATCACCTCTACGGAAACGGGCGATTCGATCTTCGGCGGAAGAATATTCTACATCCGGCCGGGACTGGCGGAGATCGGGGTGAGCTATCTCCATGAAAAGGGGGAGTTCCAGCGGATGGACCGCAAGGAAATCGGCGGGGATCTCTGGCTGCGCCCCGTCCGCCCTGTCGAGCTGATCGGCCGCGCCACCTATAACGAGGCCACGAGCGCGATGGCGTACCAGCGCTACCTCTTGCGTTTGATGCCGTTGCCGTCCGTGGACATATCAGGGGGGTACGAGTCGTACAAGTACAGGGATTACTTCCAGGCGGCGCTCAACCCCGCGTTCCTCGCCCCCGCGATCGACAACAACGACCGGGCGCGGATTATCTTCGCCGCCGTCGACTGGGAGTTCGTGAAGAACGCCACGGTTACGCTGGGAGGGAAGAAGATCGGGCACGATCTCGCGGATCCGGGCGACGCCACTCGAATCGAGGCCGGCGTTAAACGCACCTTCAACGACCATAAGGATTCGGCTGGCGTGTCCGCCGCGTGGGTTACGGCGGACCGGGATGAAAACGAATACCGGGAATTCCGGGGGTTCGGCACTTATTCCCCCGCGAAGTGGCGGTTTTCGATCGACGCCCTGACCCATCGGTACAAGCAGGCGATCGACGGCACGAAACGCGCCTACCAGGTGCTGGGATCCGCCGGGTACCGGTTGTTCGACATCCTTCATCTTTCGGGGGATCTCATGTACACGAAGAGCCCGAGGTTCAAGGAAGACTACGCGGGGCTGATCCGGCTATCGCTTTCCTACGGGACCGTAACGGGAGGGAAGAAATGATGCGGCCTGCTATCCGGGGAATCGTCATGGCGGTGGCGGCGCTCGTCCTGATCGCAGGATGCTCCGCGGTTTCCAAAACGCCTTCCGTTCCTGCGAAACACCCCGAAGAACTCACGGGGTGGACGAAGGTGGACTGCCTTGAATGCCATTCCGACATTTCCACTGGCGCGCTGAAGCCTTACGCCTCCTTCCGGCACACGACGGCGTTCGTGAAGCAGCACGGGCTGTACTCCAGGCAGGGGCAGAACCTCTGCGCCTCATGCCACGGAGCCTCGTTCTGCCAGGCGTGCCATTCCAGGAAAGAGGAAATCTACCCGAGCACCCGGATGGGGGATCGCCCCGATCTGACCCTGCCGCACCGGGGAGATTACATCGCTCTCCACCCGCTGGATGGGAGGGTGGACCCGGGATCCTGCTTCCGGTGCCACGGGAACAAGAACGACGCCAGGTGCCGGCCGTGTCATCGGTAGAGCCGACGGAAGGCATCGTGAAGCGGGCGGGAGGGAACGCAATGCGGGAGGATGAACGAAAATGACGGGGATGCGGAAAATCCGGCCTTCATGGCCTTGCCTGTTGCTTCTTCTCGCAGGAGTCGTTGCCGTGGGCTGCTCGACGGGCAACGGCACCTCCGGCTTGAATCTCATCGCTCCGGACGGCAACCATCCGGCGGGCTTTGTCTCCACCCATCCTTCGCTGGTCCTGTCGTCCTCCGATACGAGCCTTTGCCGGCCGTGCCACGGCGAGGGGCTGGACGGGGGGATCGCGAAGGTATCCTGCTTCTCCAACACGCTCAACGGCGTAGCCTGCCATCACTCTTCCCCCACTTGGGGGAGTCCGACGGAGCACGGCGCCTCGGCGAAACGGGCGCCGGGACAATCGAGTTTCATCGTGTGCCGGATCTGCCACGGGAACGATTTCACGGGAGGGGGCTCCACCGTTTCCTGCTTTCCGTGCCACGGTGTGAGCGCCCCGCATCCCGCTGCTCCCTGGCGCGGCACGTCGCCGGCGGTCACACACACGGATACGGACCCGGTGAACGCGGTCGTCTGCTTCGACTGCCACGCTTCGGGAGGGGCTCCCGCGGGAACGCCGCCCGGATGCTTCAACGGCACCCTGTGCCATTGAGCGGCGGCCCGCCCGCCAGGCATCCGGTTTACGGCGTCCCTAGCCCGCATTTCTCACCACGCTTCTGCTGCGGCGGCGGATACGGGCGACGTCCATGGATGGACAAGTGCCGCGGGAGCCATGGATGGCGGGAGCGGCCATGTCTACTGCGTTGCGCTCGGTCGGGCTCCTCGACGTAGTGTCAACTACGCCTGCGGTGCCCTCGGTCGCGACGCCTTGTATCCATACCCGTCTCCACCGCCTCGCTACGAACCATGGTGAGAAATGCGGGCTAGGATCGCCCTCAGGCCGTCGATCAGGCGGTCGATTCCCGCTTCGGCGGTTTCGGGCGTGAGGGATCCGTAGGCGATCCGCAGGCAGCATCCTTCTTCGATACCGAAAGTCCGGCCGGGGATGGCCGCGACCTTGTGATCGCGGACCAGCCGTTCAGCCAGCGATAGATCGTCCATCGAAGTATTCACCTTCGCCAGGAAGTAGAAGGCACCCCGGGACTCGGGAACCGCAAGCAGTTCCGGAACCTCTTCAAGCCGCTCACGGACCCGCCGCCGGATCTTGCCTATGACTTCGAGATGGCTTTCGCAATATCCCCGCCCGATTCGAAGCGCTTCCAGCGCGGCAGCCTGGGAGACGGCGGGAGCGCACACGATGATCGTGTCCTGTATCTTGATCAGGTCGTCGAAAATATGCTCCGGCGCGACAAGGAACCCGATGCGCCAGCTCGCCATGCCGTACGCCTTGGAAAGGCTGTAAATGGATATCGTGTGGCCGTCCCCTCCCGGCGAGCCGGGGGAGAAATGCTCCGCGCCGTCGTAGGTGAAGTATTCATACGCTTCGTCGCTGATGTGGTAGATACCGCGCCGTTCGCAGAAACGGTTGATCTCCGAGAGAACTTCCCTCGAATAGACCACGCCTGCGGGGTTGTTCGGCGAGACGGTCACGACTGCGCGCGTCCTTGGCGTGACGGCGGCCTCGATCGCGCCGAGACGGGGCAGGTAATTCGCGTCCGTCTGCACGCATACGGGCACGCAGCCGGCCAGCGCAACCGCCATTTCGTGGTTGAAGTAATAGGGAGCGAGAAGCACGACCTCGTCGCCGGGATCGCAGACCGCGAGCACGGCGTTCGCGAAGGCCTGGTTGGCCCCCGCAGTGACGATGATCCTGCGCTCGAAGGGTGCGTCGATCCCGTTTTCCCTGAGGAGTTTCTCCTGGAACGCCTCTCGCAGTTCGGGAATTCCGGCGTCCGGCTTGTAGGAATGGCCGCCGGGAGATTCCAGGAAACGCGCGGCGGCCCGCAACGCCTCCGGCGGAGGGCCGTAATAGGCAACGCCCTGCCCCAGCGATATGGTCCCGGGGGTCTCGGCGATCCAGCCCGCCACCGTGGGGATGATGGGGAGCTGGACGTTCCTTGCGCGAATCGACGAGGAAACGGGTCTCACGGAGCGATCACCCGCCGTTCGAATTCCATCGTTTCCAGGTTCCCGTAAACCACCGTAAGCCCCGCCGTCGACTGTCCCGGCTGGATCACCGTCGTGCGCCCGACGGAGGCCTTCCATATGCCGCTCTCCTCGGGCGATTCGTGGATGTGGCCGTGCAGCGAGAGGAGCGGCTGCAGCTTTTCGAGGAACGAAAGCGTCGCCGCGGAGCCCACCCGGGCGCCGCCGCGGCAGACGTCGAGCGACAGCCCCGAGGGCGGGCCGTGGATCACGTAGACGGCGCGCGCGGGGTCCGCCGGAAGAGGAAGGGATGCAAGTTCATCTTCGATCGTAGGCAGCGCCCGCGCGTATGCCGGCCAGTCGGGGATTTCCTTCCATCCGTCCGGAAGGGAGAGAATCCCGGAGCCGAACTGCGGCGGGAAGGCGGAATCGCGCGTGTCCATCCGCGCCCGGTCCTTCAGCCGGAACGGGAAATCGGTCACGTAATTCATCCCGATGAATTCATGCCCGCCGACGGGGACGTGGCGTTCCGCCAGGTTGCCGGCGAGGGGATATTTCGCGCAAACCGCGTCGAACAGCGGGTCGTGGACGCGCAGGTCGTCGTTCGCGGTCAGCCCCAGGTGGAGTATGCCGGCCGCCTGGTATTGCGCGAAGTGGGGATCGAGGAATTCCCGCAGGAATCGCGCCTGCTCTTCGTGCAACCGGCCGTGCGGGAACATGTCCCCTCCGTTGATGACGAGGAACGCCCCCGCTTCCCTCGCCAGCGCCAGCGTCCGCTCGTATTTCCAGCGGCTCCCGTGCAGGTCCGTCACGAAGAGGAAGGTTTTCATCCCCCGATTATACCCGCCGCCCGTGCGTTCCGTTTCCATATACGGCAGCGTGCCGCCATCGCCGCGTGCCGAGCCCGCTGTCGGATATCGGATGTGATGCGTCTCATCGGGGCTCGATGTCGATGACCGTCACCTCGGGAGGGGAGAGGAATCGCATCGGCGGACCCCACGTGCCCGTCCCGGGGCTCGTGTAGAGGATTGCGCCGCCGTCTCCCGGATGATACGGACCGTAAAGCAGCGGGAACCAGAACCGGACGAGGATACGGAAGGGGAAGATCTGCCCGTTGTGCGTGTGGCCGGAGAGCTGGAGGTCGGCCCCCCTGCGCGCCGCGGGCGTCAGGGTCGGCCGATGCTTGAGCAGGATCGTGAAAAGCGGAGAGGTCGCGTTACCGAGAATCTCCTCCTCCGTGCGCCCATGAGCCTGGCCGAACCGGCTGCCCACCGTGTCGTCCACCCCCGCGATCCGAAGGACATTCCCGACCGTCACCGCTTCCCCCCGCAGGACGGTGAACCCGGCCCGCCGGGTGAAGTCGAGCGCCGCCCCGGCTCCCGCGAAGAACTCGTGGTTTCCGGTCACGGCGTACTTGCCCAGCGGCGCGGGAATTTCCCTGAAGATTTCCGAAAGCCCGTCGAGATGGTTGATCCGGCCGTCGACGAGGTCGCCCGTCGAAACGAGGATGTCCGGTGCGGACCGCCGGACCGCGTCCGCGACGTCGGCGGCTTTCCGGTGCCGTACCATCAGCCCCAGGTGGATGTCGGATATCTGCGCTACCCGGATGCGCGCCGTTCCCGCGGGCAATTTGTCCGTGGCGACCCGGAAATGCTTCAAGCGGATATGGGAAGCCTCGACGAAGGAATAGGCGGCAAGGGCGATGGACAGTCCCGCCAACGCCAGGAACGCGGGTTTTCCGTACGTCACGAGCGGCCGGGCTCCCTTTCCCGATAACGCGGTCAGGATGCGCGCCACGAGGTTCGCCGCGTCAAGGGCCAGGTTCGTCCAGGTGAAGAAGAATAGAAGCCCCATCCAGACGTAGGCGATCCATGAAGCGGCCCTGGAGGCGCCTTCCATTCCGCGCACCCCGAAGGCATATACGACCAGGGGGCCGCCGGCAAGCGCGGCGAGCGGCGGGATCGCAGCTAGCGTGGTCCTCCACCCGAAGCCGAGCGCCGCATGAGCCTTATGGAGCGCATACGCGTGGGTTCCGCCGTAAATCAGGAAGAAAGCGATCAGGAAAAGGGACAAGGGGTAACGCCTCCTCTATCCGCCTATAATATGAGATAATTCCACACCGATATATAGACACCGGAGGAGCGGCGTGCCGACATACGAATACAAATGCAAGGAATGCGGAGAGTTCGAGAAAGTCCAGAAGATGTCGGATCCTCCGCTCAAGAAGTGCCCGACGTGCGGGGGTAAGGTGGAGCGGCTGATCGCTGGGGGCGGCGGATTCGTGCTCAAGGGATCCAACTGGCCTTCCAAGATGGCGTCCTCGGGAGAAAGCCCGAAGAAAAAAGCGGACCGTTTCATGAAGCAGACGGTCGGCGAGGTCGCGGAAGACATCGCGAAGCACTCCCCGCCCCCCGGGAAATATCACTAGCCCGTATCCGCCGCCGCAGCAGAAGCGTGGTGAGAAATGCGGACTAGATTTTAGGTTTGCCGAAGACTTCCCGGAACGCCCGCAGGACGCGGGCGATCTCCTTCTTGCCTATACCGAGGTGGGTGACCGCCCGGAACAGCGGGAACATACGGTCGTCCACGAGTACTCCGGTCGGGGCTATAGCCTCCCGGAAGTTAGGCCGTCCGTCCGAAGGGGTCCGCCAGCGGAACAGCACGATATTGGTGGGAACCGGCGCGTTTATGACCTCGACGCCGGGGATATCTTCGAGCCCCTTCGCCAGGGTGCGAGCGTTTTCGTGGTCTTCCGCGAGCCGGTCGATGTGGTGGCGCAAGGCATATATCCCGCCGGCCGCCACGATTCCCGCCTGCCGCATCCCGCCTCCAACGCGCAGGCTGGTCTTGCGCGCCTCCTCGAGAAAATCCCGCGGTCCCGCCAGCACCGATCCGACCGGCGCCCCTAACCCCTTGGAGAGGCAGAACATGATGGAACTCGCGGCCTTGCCGTAGGATGCCGGAGAGATGCCCGTCGCCACCGTGGCGTTGAAGATGCGGGAGCCGTCGACGTGCAGGGGCAGGGAATGTTTCGCGCACAGGGAGCGGATCCGCTTGAATTCCGCCAGGGGATACACCGTTCCGCCACCTGCGTTGTGGGTGTTTTCCACCGTCACCATTCGTACCTTCGACTCTGCCCGCGCGGGCGTCGCGGCGATAGCGGCGTCCACCTCCTGCGCGGTGAATATCCCGCCCGGCGCATCGATCCCGAGTATGGCGACGGAAGCCATGTGTGAAACGGCGGGACCCTCGCGCCCGGCGATGTGCGACGCGGAGGATGCCACGATCACGTCTCCCGGTCGGGTCCATGTGGCGACGGCGCAAAGGTTCCCCATCGTTCCCGACGGGACGAATATGGCCGCTTCCTTTCCGAAGAGCGACGCGGAGATCTCCTCAAGCTCGCGGACGGTCGGGTCCTCCCCGCGCCGGGAGTCACCGACCTTCGCGCGCGCCATCGCCTTCCGCATCCCGGGCGTCGGGAGAGTTACGGTATCCGAGCGCAGGTCGAGAAGTTCCTGCATCGAAGCCTCAGGAAATCACGTCAAGGGAGACGGAACCGGAGGGCAGTCCGCCCATGTCCACCAGTTCCCCGTTTCCCAATAGACGCCAGTCCTGTCCATCGTCGAGCGGCTGGCTTGCGGCTACGACGCTTCCGGGCGAGGTACGCACATAAAGCGTGTAGTAGTCCTCGTTCCTCCGGTAGCGACGCAGGGCGAACAGAGATCCTCCCGTTGCGATAAACAGGTTGGCAGCGGAATAATCGCCGACGAGTGCGGGGTCGTTGAGCATCTTTTCGATCGTCTCTTTCAGTTTAGGGAACGTCCGATCCTTCCAGAGCGCGCAAAGCCGTTCCAGAAATATCAACGTATCGCTTACGTTCCTGCGGTCCGCTTCATCGCCGAGCGTTCCGTAGAACGTCCCGTTGTGCGCCAAAGCCACTCCGTCGGCGAAGAAGGGATGGGAGTTGGCCGCGTTCACCGTTGCTGTGTTGGAAGCGTACCTTACGTGGCCTATGAAACGGTCGGACCGCGCGCGGACTTCCTCAAACGCCGGGTCGCCCCACGCCGAATTCCCGCTGCGCCGGACGTCGATCCCGCCGCTGTTGCGGAAGGCGATCCCCCAACCGTTCGGATGGTTTCCCCCCGGCCTCTTCTCCCAGCCCTCGACGAGGTTGCCGCACCGCGCCAAATCCGACAGTTTTCCGAGGAATGGCGACACGTCCACCGGATCGGAGGAAGCGAAAGCGATCATCCTGCACATCGTAATCACCTCACGGGAAATTGATGAGAAAGCCGCTCCTGGCGATTCGCCGGGTTCCTATATTCGAATTTTATCACGCAACGCCCGGCGGGAAATGCGGGCTACTTCAAAGTGCGCAAGTAGGCGACGATGTGCCACCGCTCGGATGGAGACAGGTCCGCCCGGTAGGCTGGCATCCCTCCGTACCCGGAGGATATGACGGCGAAGAGTTCGCCGTCGGAATGGCGGGCGCCGCGGGAACCGGGACGAAGGTCGGCGGGAGTGGGGACGTATTTCTTCCCCACGGGGCCGTCACCGGCTCCCGAGATTCCGTGGCAGGGAACGCAGTGGATCCCGAACAGCTCCTTCCCCTGGAGAAGCGCCCATTCGGTCGGTTCGACCGGGTTCTTCAGTTCCCTCGCTTCCGCCATCGACGGGATCTGCTCCCTTCCCTTCGTCGGGATGGAGTCTTTCGGCGGAAGTCGTACCGGATCTTCCTGCGGCTTGAAGGCGGGGTTGTCCCACATGTTCCGGTCGATCTTCTCGCATCCGAAAAGGAGAACCGCTGCAATCGCAAAAACTAAAAGGAGCGCGATCCGAAGGAGGGCGTACAGCGAGGGTGTTCGGTCGGACATCACAGTTCCCCTTCCTCTGTCCGGATCGAAGTGCCGCCGCGCTCCATCAGCGCATCGGCTGCCCGCCGGGCCTGGTCGCCCGGTTCGACGGCGGCGCACACGGCGATCCTGCCGTCGTGGATACGCGGATCGTACACCTTCTTCCTGCGGATCCTCGCCAGCCCGATCGACACGAATGCCGCCACGAGCGTGGAAAGAAGCGCCCCGAGCATGGCCATTTCGTAAGTGACGATGATCGTCGGCGGGACCGTGGCGATCGGCTTCCCGGCCGTTATCATGGGATATACAAGGTACGAGTAAAGTGTGAGCCCCGCGCCGAAGACGGCTCCGACGAACCAGAAGAGCACCACGATCCATGGGAACCGGATGGGGCGGGGGTCATGTACGACGGCGCCGTCGGGCAGCGCCACAGACGAGATGGTCGTAACGCGGTCCGCAGGAAGAGGCAACGCGAGCAGCGAACGGGCCCCGGCCGCGGCTCCCTCGACGCTGTCGAAAAGTCCGATGACGACCATCCTGCCTTCTCCGCTCATTTCCCTTCCCCTTCGTCCTCTTCGGCCACCGACGGTACGACGGCACCGCCTACGGCTCTGTCGGTCGTTCTGAAGAGGTGCTCCTTTATGTCGCTTATCGCCATGACGGGGAAAAGCTTGGCGAAGATCACGTACAGGAGCGAGAACAGCGTGATCGATCCCACGATGAAGGAGATTTCCACCCACGTGGGGAAGTAGTTGAGCCATATGGAGGGGTCGTTTCGCCGCGCGAGGGACGGGACCACGATGAGCGCACGCTCCGCGAGCATGCCGACGTTGACGACGAGGGAGACGGCAAGGATTGCGGGCACCGATCTCCGCACCTTCGAAAGGCAGAGCGCGGGCAGCGGAATGAGGAAATTGCACGTCAGCATCAGGATGAATAGCGGGAGGAAATGGCCGCCGTATGAGCTTATGAGCGCCCAGTCCTCGGGGAGCCGGCTGTACCAGGTGGTCAGGAATTCGGCGAAGTAGAAATACCCCCAGACGAGCGTCATCGTAAGGAGCAGCTTGCCGAGGTTGTCGAAGTGGCGCTCCGTGAGGAAGTTTTCCAGCCGGAAGACCCTGCGCAGGAACGCCATCACCGTGATGACCCCCGCGATCCCCGAGTAGATCGCACCCGCCACGAAGTACGGGGCGAAGATGGTGCTGTGCCAGCCCGGGACCATGGCCATGGCGAAGTCCCAGCTCACGATGGAGTGGACCGAGACGGCGACCGGAATGATGAGCACCGCGAACAGGGTCGATGCGACGTGGTAGCGGCGCCACTCGGAGTGCGTCCCACGGAAGCCCGCGGCCAGGATCGTGTACAGCTTCTTCCGCCACCCGGTGGAAAAGTCCCGGGCTACGGCAAGGTCCGGGATCATCCCGAAATAAAGGAAGAGGATGCTCCCAGTGAGATACGTGCCGATGGCCACCATGTCCCAAAGCAGGGGGGACCGGAAGTTCGGCCAGAGCAACCGATCGTTGGGATAGGGGATCATGTAGTAGAAGCGCCAGTTCCGGCCCAGGTGCATGAGGGGGAAGAGGCCCCCCACCATCAACGCGAAGACCGTCATCGCCTCCGCGCCGCGAAGCACCGGCGCACGCCATCCGGCCCTGGTTATCCGCAGGATCGCCGAGATCAGCGTTCCCGAGTGGGACAACCCGATCCAGAAGACGAAGAGGATGATCATCGTCCCCCACATGACGGGCCGGGAGAGGCCGGTGACCCCGATGCCCGTAGCCATCATGTAGAAGAAGACCCCTGCAGCGCCCGCGGTGACCGCGAACAGGATCCCCGCCGCCCTGTACCACGCCTTCGTGGTGACGAGGTTGGAACGGGACAACTCCTCGTAGAGTTTCCCTTCCCCCTGCCTGGCGAGGTGATTCCTTTCGTTCATCGCCCGGGCCCTTTTTGCTTCTTGAGATACACCGTACTCGGCTCCGTCCCCAGGTGCTCCATAAGCTTGAACAGCCGCGTGTCCTTGACGGTCCGGGAGATCTCGCTCTCCGGATCCAGCAGGTCCCCGAAGATTATCGCCCCGGGCGGGCAGGTCTGCGCGCAGGCAGGCATGACCTCGCCGTCCCTTATCTTCCGTCCTTCTTTAATGGCCGTTTCCTTGCCCCGCCTTATCCGCTGGATGCAATAGGTGCATTTTTCCATCACGCCGCGCGAGCGGACCGAAAGGTCCGGGTTCAGCTGCTCGTCGAGCGGCTTTTCCCATTTTGCGGGCCACCAGTTGAAGACGCGCACCGAGTAGGGGCAGTTGTTCGCGCAATACCTCGTCCCGATGCAGCGGTTGTAGACCATCGCGTTCAGGTGGTCGTCCTCGTCGTGGTAGGTGGCGTACACCGGGCACACGATTTCGCATGGGGCCTTCTCGCAGTGCATGCAGGGGGTCGGCACGAAGATCGCGCGCGTTTCCTCCCCTTCCTTTTTCCAGAAACGGGACACGCGGAGCCACTGCATGAGGCGGCCCTTCCCGGCCTCCTCCTCGCCCGCGGTCGGGGTGTTGTTCTCGGCGACGCAGGCGACGACGCAGGCGCCGCAGCCGGTGCAGCGGTCCATGTCGATCGCCATCGCCCACTTGTGCTTCATCGTGCGTTTCCTTCCGCCCGCATCACAGGATGTTCTCGTACTTCCACTGGCCTTCGACGTTGACGGTACGGACCAGTTTCCCCTTGATCCTCGCCTTCGCGATGGAGACCCGCGTCGATTGCCGCGCGTGGGACTTCGCCCCGGCCGTATCCTTCACGGGAAGGAGAGAGAACGGGTTCCCCCCACGGCCCGCCGCGTTCCTTCCGTATCTTGTGTGCCCCTGTCCCAGCGGCATGGCGGCCGTTCCCTTCGCGACCGCCGGATGAAGAACGGCGAACGCTTCCATTGAACCGAAGGGGGACGTCACGACGACGCCGTCGCCGTCCGCTATCCCCAGCGATTCGGCGGTCTTCGGATGCACTTCCACCCAGTTGCGCCAGACGGCGGTGCTGATGGGGTCGGGCATCTCCTGCAGCCACGACAGGTTCGCCCCGCGGCCGTCGGAGAGGGCGATGGAGGGGTAGACGTGAAGAACGAGCGGGTAGCGCGCCGCATCGCCCTCGTATGACGCCTCGATAGCTTTGGGAAGAGGAGGATTTCCAGCCCGCTTCGCAGTGCGTGAAAGCGATCCCTTCCGGGAGAAGATCCCTCCTTCCCTGCGGGCGTTCTCAAGATTAACGCCCATCCCGGTATAGCCTTGTTCCAGGCATTCCCGGAAATTCTTCCATGGAAGGGCCGCCGCCACCGGGCCGCCGAGCTCTTTAGCCGCCGCGATCAGGATGTCGGGCATGGGACGGGCGTCCCGGAACGGCTCTATGACCGGCTGGAGCAGGCCGACGGCGTCTCCCGAATGCCCCGCGGGCGCGATATCGTCTCCCCATTCTTCGAGATACGTGGGAACGGGAAGGACGAGGTCGGAGAGTGAGGAGGTTTCGTCCAGGAACGAGGAGAACGACACGACCAGCGGAACGGAGAGAAGCGATTCGGGAAACTTGAGCCCCGCCGGGAGCGTGAACGCCGGATTGGTCTCCCCCGAGAGCAGCGCCACTTGGAAGGCGCCGCCCCGCATCTTTTCCAGGGTGTTGCGAACGGATGCGAATCCGCTTTCGGGGAGAGGCGCGAGCGTGGATGCATCTGCGCCGGCCCGCGGAAACGCCGAACGCCGGTCCGGGAAGGATAGTCCTCCCGGCTTGCCGAGGTTGCCGGCCAGGACGTTCAGGAGCGCGGCGGCCGAAAAGTGGAACGTACCGTTCGTGCATCCGGCGGCGCCATCCCCTGCTATCGCGAGACCGGGCTGGTTACCTGCGAACTCCCGGGCGACGGCCTCGATGTCGGAAGGCCGAAGGCCGGTTTTCTCCCCCACGGTTTCGGGAGTCATCTGCCGGAGACCCGCCGTCCACAGGGAGGAGGCGGCGGGAGAGGGCGTGAGCTTCTCACGCACCATCACGTGCGCGATTCCCAGCGCGGCGAAACCTTCCGTTCCGGGCGCGATCGGCAGGAAGACATCCGCGTTCGCGGCCGTCATCGACAAGCGGGGGCCGAAATGGACGAATTTCCCCCTTACCGTGGGGCGCTCCTGCCGCATCCTGCCGTAGGCGCGGCCGTAATGTACAGGAGAGAGCCACGTTTCGAGAAAATCACCGCTGAAGGAGAGGAGATAACGGGCGTTGGCGATGTCGTATTCGGGAATGTCGCGGATGCCGAAAACATCCTCGTTCGCCGCAAGGAGCGCGTCGTGTCCGAAGGGATCCCACGCCACGGGAGCGGGGGCGCCGAACGCGCGCAGGAATCGGTGGACGACGAGGTTCCGGTGGCCCCTCATCGGCTCCGCCAGCATCAGCAGCGAGCCCGGTGCCTCGGCACGGATTTTTTTCAGGCCGGTCATCAATATGGAAAGCGCATCTTCCCAGGAAGTCTCGGTGAACTTTCCCGATCCCCGCGGCCCCGACAGTTTCAGCGGACGCCCGAGCCGTTCAGGGTGATAAAGCGCCTGGAGGCCCGCCTGCCCCCGAGCGCAGAGTTTCCCGCTGTTTACCGGGTGGAGCGGGTTACCCTCTATCTTCTTTGCGCGCCCTTCCGAGACCCGAACCACGATGCCGCACCCGGCGGGGCACTGGCGGCATACCGAGGCATACCAAAGAGATTCGCCCAGCGTGTAATTTTCCGGCGGGATGACGAAGGGGACGAGCTTCTTCGGCAGGTTGTCGCATCCTCCGAAGAGGGCCGCGAAGGCCGTCGCGCCGCCGAGTTTGAGGAAATCTCTCCTTTTCATATGTGGCACGTCCAGCAGTCGATGGAGACGCCGCGCTTTTTATGGCAATCCATGCACCAGCCCATCGTGAACTCCCGCTTCTGGACCGCCCCGTCGGCCCGGTCCATCCCGGGGTGGCAGGTAAGGCAGGGCACGCCCGCGTTGACCATCCGCATGTGCGGGAAGTAGACGTAATCGGGAAGTTCCGTCACCCGGTTCCAGTAGATCGGCTTTTTCTCTCTCCAGTACTGCGCGATCTTCTTTATTTCCGGGCGGTCCGTCGCGATAACCCGGTGGCAGGACATGCACTTCTCCACTGGAGGGATCCTCGCGGAGGCGGATTTGTTTGCGGAAGAGTGGCAGAACCGGCAATCGATTTTGTTGTCGGTTACGTGGATCCTGTGGCTGTACGCGACAGGCTGCGGGGTCTCCGCGAACGAGGCAACCGACGCGGCGATCAGTGCGAAGGCGAAAAGGGAAGCTGCGATGACGGCCTGCGGGCTTGGTCGTTGCATCGGGCCCCTTTCGGTTCCATGAATGCCCTTGCCCCGTAAGCGCTCGTTTTACATAATAAATCCAGCTCGGTCAAGCGGGGCTGGCCCCAAAATGCGGGCGGGCATCGTTATGATGCAAAAAAACCGTTTTCGTCACAAAGAAAATCCGTATTCGCCCAAGGGTGTCCTCACACGGGACCCGCGAAAACAGGGACGGTCCTGATGTCTCCTTTTGGTTTACACGCCCCTGCTGAATAACCAGTTTCCGTATTCGCCCAAGGGTGTCGTCACACAGGACCCGCGAAAACAGGGACGGTCCTGATGTCTCCTTTTGGTTTACACGCCCCTGCTGAATAACCAGTTTCCGTATTCGCCCAAGGGTGTCCTCACACAGGACCGTCCCTATCGGAGGCAGAATTTCGCCGCCGGGATGATGCAGAGGAATTCGAAATGCGAATCGCCCGAGTTCGCGAAGGAGTGCTCCTCGTCGGGGGCCACGTAGACGAAACTACCCGGGGAAACCGCCTCTTCTCCCCCCTTTTTCAACGCTTTTCCGGTTCCCGAAAGGACGAATACCTCATGTTCCCAGGGATGGGTATGGTACGGAGTGCTGCCGCCCGGTCCGAGCGAAAAGTGACGCATCGCGAAGTTCGGGGCTCCCACGTTGTCGCCCATCAGCACCCGGATGGAAACGTTCTTCGCGCCGGGATCGGTTACGGCTTTACCTTCCACTTCTTCCCAACGGGATACGTGCATGGAGCCTCCTTATGGTAAATATTTGCGGCAGGCTTCGATGTTGACGACGTGGTCTTCCCGCATGCCGGCGAAGAAGTCCTTCTCGCCGGGCGTCATCTCTTCGGCGGGAATCTCGTCGATCTTCCGAACGACCCAGGCCTGCCCCTTGACGAGCAGCGCGAGCCGCTCGGAATCCCCCGGAAGGGCGAGGACCTTTTCGGCGAAGGCCCCGACCTTCTGCCGGGGGGTCGATCCCCGCGATTCGATGAGCCGGTAAAGGCCCGCGCAGAACTTCCCCTCGTCGTTCCGCAATTTTATCAGAAAGTCCCTCATTTCCCCCGGAGGGGCCTTCTCCGCCATCGCCCCCAGGCAGGCGACTCCCGCCCTCTCGGCTTCCAGCAGTTCCTGCATCCGCTCTATCATCTTCCCCCCCCCCTCATCAGAATCCCGCGGCACGGTTCAGCTCGGACAAAAGCTGCTTTTCGCTCACGTTGTGCATCATCGCGCTCTGCTTGACGCTCTCGGTCGCCTGTCCCGGGCAGGAGAAGCATCCTTCACCGTAGTACTTCCTGAATACGTTCGTCGTTTCCGGGTAGACGTCCAGGATTTCGCCCAGGATGTTTTCGGTGCCGATCGGATCTCCCCTCCTGAGCCCGCCTTTGCGCGGCCTGGCTGAAGTTCCCGGGCCGGCGGCCGCCGCTTTCGGCGCTTCTCCTCCAGCGGCCGAGATCAACATGGCGACCATCGGCTCAAGGTCGACGTTGTGCCGCTGGCAAGCCATGCGCAGCGTGATCGGTATTTGTTTAACCTGCTCCCGGTGCTCGGGGTTCCCAAGGGAGGCGAATCCGTTCGCCACGAACACGCCCACCGTGTCGGGCCACCGGGTCAGAATCTCTCCGACCCGCATGTCCGGGTCAATGTCCACACGCGGTTGCGGCTCGGGAGCGGTTTCCCCCGCCGCGGCCGGCGGTGCATCCTCTACCTCCTCCGCTTCCCCCGTTTCCGCGGGCGCAAGCAGCATCGTCGCCCCGAGGTTCGCGACGAACAATGCGACACCTGCGACCGAGAGTACGGCGAACAGCACGAACGCCGCCGACGGCATCGAAGGATAAGCGGCCACCATCCCGATCAGGCCGATGTTGGAGATGTAGAAGTGCGCCTTGACCCAGGACGGGTACCGGAGCGCACGCCCGTTGAACCGGGGAAGGATGAAGTAGCCGACGCCGTAGATCATCATGGACATGAAGCCGAGCAGGTTGAAATGCACGTGCGTGAACCGGACCCACCCTGCCGGCTCCGCAGAACCCATCCAGATTCCCAGCACGGAAGCCAGGAAAAAGTAGACCAGCGATGCGATGACGAATCCCTTGGTGTATCGATCCATGTTTCCTCCGTTTGCGTCAGATGCAAAGTGCGATCGAGGCGCTCCCCGCGGTTACTTCCCGGGCACCCGGGGAGCTCCTCATTTTTCCATTCTAAGCCTTCGCAGGCCGCAGGGTGAGCAGGTCGGCGACCGTCGTCAAAAGCCCGGCAAGGAACGAGATGCCGCAGAAGAAGACGACCCCCATCCAAAGCCGCATGTAGGACTGCGCCGTCATGTATCCCATCCCCATGACCCGTTCCACGTAGCTCTGCAGCACTCCCGCCACGCCGAAGAAGAGCCCCATGAGCATCATCGCGATGCACATGATCCAGAAGCCGTACTTGCCGCGGGAATCGTCGTACACCTCGATTCCTTTCAACTTCGGCATCGCGAAGTAGAAGGTCGTGAGGTTGAGAAGGGCATAGGCGCCGAAGAAAGCCAGGTGGCCGTGCGACACGGTGACCTGCGATCCGTGCGTATAGTAGTTGATCTGCGGCAGCGTGTGCAGGAACCCCCAGACGCCCGCGCCGATCATGTGATAGATCGCGCATCCCACCGCGTAGGTCCAGGTCAAGGGGTTAACGATCTTCGCCTGCCGCTTCTTGACGTGATGCATCGTGTCGATGACCATCAGCAGGATTGGGAGAGGCTCCAGCGCCGAGAATATCCCCCCGATCCACAGCCAGTACCGCGGGGCGCCGATCCAGTAGTAATGATGCCCCGTCCCGGCGATCCCGGTGAAGAGGAAGAGGCCGATCTCGACGTAGAGCCACTTCTCCACGACCTCCCGCTCCACGCCGGTGAGCTTCATCAGGATGAAGGCCATGATGGCGCCGGTGACCAGCTCCCACGCCCCCTCCACCCACAGGTGGATGACCCACCACCAGTAGTACCAGTCGATCACTTCGTTTTTATAGAAGGGGATCCCGAACAGGTAGAGAAGCGCGAGGAAGATGAGGCCGCCGAGCAGCGTCCCCTGGATCACGGTCCATTTCCCCGCCTTCAACATCGTCATGCCGACGTTGAACAGGAAGATGAGCGCACCCACCACCACGACGAAGTCGAGCGGGCGCGGGATCTCCAGCAGCGGCCGCCCCTGTGTCCATCCGAAGAGGAAGCCGACGAGCGCCACGACGCCCGTCGCGAGCAGGGCGAACAACTGGAAGTATGCGAGCTTTTCGGAATAGATTTCGGACCTGGTCTCCTCCGGGACGATGTAATACGTGCCCCCCATGAATCCAAGGAGCATCCAGAGGACGAGGAGGTTGGTGTGCATCGCGCGCGCCGTCGAGAAGGGGAAGACGTCCACGACGGACTGCGGTACTGTCCAGGTGTAGCTGTACGCCAGGTACAGCCCGAGGAAGATCTGGAGCACGAACAGCGGCAGCGCCGCGGCGAAGTACCAGTAGGCGATTTTCTGGGATTTGTATTCCATCTTCCCCTCCTTATTTCAGGCTCGAAAGGAATTTCGCCACTTCATCGATCTCGCGTTCGGTAAGATCCTTCTGCGGCGGCATTTTCGCGTTCGGGTTGACGCTTTTCGGGTCGCGTACGTAATGCTCGATCTGCTCCGCGGACAGCGACCGGCCGATCGTGTCCAGGGGCGGGGCGAACGTACCTCCCGTCCCGCGCAGCGAGTGGCAGTTCATGCACCCCTTCGACTGGAAGACCGCCGCGCCGGGCGACACCCCGACCGACGCGACCATCACCTGCTCGCCGCGTGAAAGGCGCTTTTTACTGTCCTGCGGCGGCCAGTCGTTGTTGTTGACCTCGCCCACCCAACGGAAGAAGGCGACCATGTCCTCGATTTCGGCGTCGGAGGCGTGTACGTCGGGCATCTTCCGCCATGAGTTGGCGAACGCCGCCTGCGGATTCCTGATCCGGAACCGGATCCCGTCGTCGCCGACGCGCCGGGACACCCGCGTCAGGTCGGGGGCGTAATACGCGCCGAACCCGAGGATCGTGTGGCAGTCGTTGCAGTTGTACTTTTCGAAGGCTCTTTTCCCGGCCACCACGCGGTCGTCTATCTTGTCCGCGTGAGAAAGGGCGACCACCTGCCGGTGCGTGTCCCACGTAAGCGCAAGAAAAAGCACCGCCGACGAAAGGGTGCCCAACAGGAAAATCCAGAAGGCTGTCTTCTTCGTCATCCCTGAACCTCCTTATCCCCTGAATGTGAATCTCCGGTTTTCACCCGCATTTACCGTTGTTTCCGGCTTCGATGCGCCCGGGAAACATTTTGTTTTTTTAATATTTCACCGCCAGAATAGTGCGGCGGGAAGGTGGTCCGCCTTGATATACGTCAAGCGGCTGCCGGAAACCGCAATTACCGTTTGAAAGACGCTTAAATCGTTTAATATGTCGGGATACGGGAAACACACCCCACCCGGAGGCCGACGCCATGGAAAAGTTGATCGCGGGGGTCCACAGGTTCCAGAAACATTACCGGAGCGAGCACTGGGAGCTGTTCAACCGCCTGGCCGAGCACGGGCAGAGTCCCGACGCGCTGTTCATCACCTGCTGCGACTCGAGGGTGGACCCCGTGGTGATCACCCAGGGGAAACCCGGCGACCTCTTCATATTCAAAAACGTGGGGAATTTCGTGCCGCCGTACACGGAGAACCCTCCCGACGGCACCGGTGTGGCGGCAGCGGTCGAGTACGCCGTAAAACATCTTCACGTCCGGGACATCATCGTTTGCGGCCACTCGGACTGCGGGGCGATGAAAGCGCTGTACAAGGAGAGATCGCACTACGCCGAAACCCCGCACATCCTGTACTGGCTTCGGCACGGTGACCGTACGATCGAAGTGGTCGCGAAGAACTACCCCAACCGGTCATCGGAGGAGCGACTGGCGATAACCTCCGAAGAGAACGTGCTCGTACAGGTGGAGAATCTCCGCACATATCCCGTGGTCCGAAAGGCCGTTCAGGATGGAAAACTTCACATCCATGCGTGGTTCTTCGAGATAGGCAAGGGACAGGTCCATACTTACAATCCGGACAAGGAGCAGTACGAGCCGGTCCGCCACGAAGAACTGGTGCTTCCGGGATAGGGGACCGGCGGGAACGGCCGCCGGCTGACCAGGGAAACGTCTCCTTTCCGGATGGAATCTCACGGGGGGCAGCCGATGCAGGTACCGGGGAGGAGGCGATGAACGGTTTCCGGATCGAGAAGGATTCGATGGGGGAGGTCCTCGTCCCCGAGGATGCGTATTACGGGGCGCAGACACGCAGGGCCTTCGATAATTTTCCCGTGAGCGGTTTGCCCATGCCCCTGCCGGTAGTGCACGCCGCGGCGATGATCAAGGGCCTGGCGGCGGAGGTGAACGCCGGGCTCGGGATTCTGCCTCCTCCGCTCGCGGATGTGATCTCGCGGGCGGCGCGTGAAGTCCTTGAAGGGAAGTTCGACCGGGAGTTCGTGGTCGACGTCTTCCAGACGGGCTCCGGGACATCCACCAACATGAACGTCAACGAGGTGCTGGCAAACCGGGCGAACGAGCTTCTGGGACAGCCCAGGGGGAGCAATGCGCCGGTCCATCCGAACGACCACGTCAACCGCTGCCAGTCGAGCAACGACGTCATTCCTTCCGCGATCCGGGTCGCGGCGCGAAGGCAACTCTCCGGCGAGCTTCTTCCCGCCCTCGAGCTGTTGCGGGATGCGCTGGATGCGAAGGCGCGGGAGTTTTCCGACGTACTGAAAATCGGCAGGACCCACTTGCAGGACGCCGTTCCCGTCACCCTGGGGCAGGAGTTCTCCGCTTACGCCTCCCAGGTGGACCACGGCATCCGCCGCATACGCGGGACTTTCCCCGACCTGGAAGAGCTGCCTTTGGGCGGGACGGCGGTGGGGACGGGACTGAACGCCCATCCGGAGTTCGGCCTGCGGACCGTTGCCGAGATCGACCGGCTTACCGGCATCCCTTTCCGGCCTGCCGAGAACCGGTTCGAGGCGATGGGGGCGCAGGACCCGCTGGTCTCCGCGAGCGGTGCGCTGAAAGGTTATTCCGCCTCACTGATGAAAATCTGCAACGACCTGCGGCTTATATCATCCGGCCCTCGGTGCGGGATAGGGGAAATCGAGCTTCCCTCGCTTCAGCCGGGGTCCTCCATCATGCCGGGGAAGGTCAACCCCGTCATCCTGGAGATGGGGATCCAGGTATGCGCGCAGGTCGTAGGCAACGATGCGGCTGTGACGCTCTCCGGCTCGCTCGGGGTGCTTGAACTGAACGTGATGCTCCCGGTGATGGCGCGCAACCTGCTGGAATCGATCCGGCTCCTCTCCGCGGCGTCCCGTCTCCTTGCGGAAAAGTGCGTAGTGGGAATATCTCCCAACCGGAAGCGGTGCGAGGAGCTGATCGAGCAGAGCCTTGCCATGGTGACCCCGCTGGCGGTCAAGATCGGCTACAACCCGGCCGCGGAGCTTGCACATGAGGCGTTTCACACTGGAAAGACCATCCGCATGCTGCTGAGGGAGAAGGGGCTCCTGACCGAGGCGGAGATCGAGCGCGTTCTCGATCCGAAGACGATGATTTGACGGTGGTATAATTAATCGCTAATGGATACCGTCACCCATGGACTTGCGGGATGGCTCATTGCAAGAGCCATTCCGCCCGTAGCGGGAAATTCCGAAGCGGTGAAAGCGGTGAAAAGGGAAGCGACCGTTGCCATGGTCCTCGGCGCGGTTCTGCCGGATGCCGACAACATCGCTTCGTTGCTGGGGAGCGAATTCTATATTCGGCTCCACCGGGGAGTGTCTCATTCCTTTGCCGGCATCGCGATCACCTCGCTTGCAGTCGCGCTGCTTTTTCACAAGTTCGGAAAGTGGAAAGACCTCAAAAAACTTTATCTTTTGGTGCTGCTCGGGCAGCTTTCCCACATAGGGCTCGACCTTCTCAACTCCTACGGGACGCAGATCTTCCAGCCGTTTTCCAACGCCAGGGTGTCCTTCGATCTGCTTTTTATCGTAGATCTTGCGTTCACCGGGATCATAGTCCTCGGGATATTGCTTTCGCGCCATAGCCCGTCACGGGCGCGGGCGGCGCTTGCCGTTCTGACAGTATATGTGGGTTTCGCGGCATTTCTGCACCTGAGGGCCGAGGAAGCCGTGCGGTACGCGGCGGTCCGGAACGGGGTTCCGGTGGTTTCGGCATGGGCGCTGCCGCGTCTTCCCGAAATTCGTTCCCTGCCGGACCTGACACCGGGGAGGAGGGCCGAGGCCGCGCAGAAGCCGAAGTTCGAAGAGGTTGCCCCCGGGCTTGCGGCGATCGCACGCCGCGACAGGTTCCCGATCCCGGCGGGACCGTGCGCCTGGAACGGCTTCGTGGACGACGGCCGAACGTATCTAAGGGCCGAAGTGAATCCGTTCGACGGCGCGGTGGACTGGAAGGAGCGGGAGTGGAAGGGGCGTGAGGCACCTGAAGCGAAGGCGCTGCGGGACCTTCAGGACGTCCGCACCTATCTCTGGTTCGCGCGCTTCCCCACGGTGCGCGTGGCAACGGAAGACGGGAAAACGGTCGTCACCTTTCTCGACATGCGGTTCGGCGGACCGACAACGCGTCGCCCCTTCGTCCTCAGGGTGATCGAGTCTCCCGGCCGGTCCCCGCAGACGCAGTGGGGGTCTTTAGAAGCAGGAGCAGCGCGGACGCGATGACCGCCAGGGACGCGCTTGTCCCGAACGCGGCACCGGCGCCGTACATTTTATAGAGAACCCCGAAGATGACGCTCGCCGGCAGGGCGGCAAGGCCGACGACGAGGTGGAACCAGCCGAAAGCCGTCCCGCGTCGCTCCGGCGGAACGAAATCGGCAACCAAAGCCCGCTCGACGCCTTCGGTGGCCGCGGCGTAAAGCCCGTACACCAGGAACAAACCCGTCATCCAGGCCGGCCCCCGCGCGATCCCCCATGCCGCGTACGCGGCCGCGTAGACGATCCACCCCGCGACGACCACCTTCCTGCGGTCCATGCGGTCGGAAAGGATCCCTGCCGGGGTGGACAGGGCGGACTTGACGACATGAAACGCCCCCCACAGCAGCGGAACGTAAGCAACCGGGACGCCCGATTCCACGGCGCGCAGGATGAGGAAGGCGTCGCTGGCATTTCCGAGCGTGAACAGTCCCACGATGAACAGGTAGCGCCGGAAGGCGGGAGGCAGATCCCCGTCCTTCAATTTACCCCCGACGTGCACGGGGGGCGGGGTTTCCGGCTCCCGGACGAACAGGAACAGCGCAAGGACCGCCGCGGCGCCCGGGACCGCCGAAAGAAAAAAGACGCTCCGCAGGGACAGGTCCGCCCCGTAGAGCAGCAGGAAGGCGGCCAGAGGGCCGATGACCGCCCCCATGTGGTCCATCGACCTCTGCAGGCCGAAGGCCCGGCCGCGGTCCGCCGCGGGGACCGCTCCGGCGATCAGCGCATCCCGGGGGGAAGAGCGGATTCCTTTGCCGATCCGGTCGGAGAATCGCACCGCCAGTACGTGTCCCCACGCCGTGGCGAACCCCACCAGCGGGCGCATCAGGGCGGAAAGGCCGTAGCCGGAGAGCACCAGCGGTTTTTTACGGCCCGTCCGGTCGGCCCACATGCCGGAAAAGAGCTTGAGCAGGCTGGCGGTTGTTTCCGCCACGCCTTCGATGATCCCGAGCGCCGCCGGCCCCGCGCCGAGCGTGGACGTGAGGAACACGGGCAGCAAGGGATAGATCATTTCGCTTGAGAAGTCGGTGAGAAGGCTTACCAGACCCAGCGCGAAGACGTTGCGGTGCAGTCGCGATCTTCCCATGCCGCGGTTATCCGGGGATTCCCTGGTTCCGCAGCAACCTCATGCCGTTCCCGATGACGAGCAGCGTCGTCCCCATGTCGGCGGCCACCGCCATCCACAGGGTCGCGTAACCGGCCACCGCCAATGCCAGGAAGCCGGCCTTGATCGCGAGGGAGTATGCGACGTTCTGCCGGATGACCGAAACCATCCTGCGCCCCAGAACGATCGCGGCGGGGATCTTTCGCAGGTCCTCCGTCATCAGCGCGACGTCCGCCGTCTCGATGGCCACCGGAGATCCCGCGGCGCCCATCGCGATGCCGACGGTGGAAAGGGCAAGCGCAGGAGCGTCGTTGACGCCGTCCCCGACCATCGCGACCGCTCCGTTGACATTCACGAGCTCCCTCACCTTTTCGAGTTTGTCTTCCGGTAAGAGTCCCGAAAAGACCTCGCGGATTCCGATCGTGGCGGCGGCGGCCCGCGCGATGCCGGAACGGTCGCCGGTAAGCATGGCCACGTGCTCGACGCCCAGCGCCTGCAGCGAGCGAACCGCCGCCTGGGCCTCCCCCCTGAGTTCGTCCTCCATTTCGAGGACCCCCGCGATTCCGTCCGGCGTCCCCACAATGGCGGTCAACCGGGAATCGTCCTTCCCTCCTTCGGGGTGCAGCGCGCCCAGCGTGGACAACGGAATGCCTGTCTCTTCGAAGAGACGCCTGTTTCCGACGAGCACGCGTTTCCCCTCCACCTGCGCCGATACGCCCCGTCCTCCGAAAACCTCCATGGTTCGCGCCACAGTCCCGCGCGCCGCCAGCGCAACACCCCGCCGCCTCGCCTCGTGACGGATCGCCTCGGCGACGGGATGCGCGGAGCCCGCCTCCACCGCGCCCGCCAGCCGAACGACCTCCTCCTCCGAAAATCCGTCCGCCGCCCGCACGCGGGTGATCTTCAGCTTTCCGCGGGTGAGGGTGCCCGTCTTGTCGAACGCCACCATGCGGATCTTGCCAAGGGTCTCCAGGTGATGCGCTCCCTTGACCAGGATGCCGTCGCGGGTGGCGCGGGTGAGAGCGGTGATGGTGACGACCGGAGCGGCAAGGACTATGGCGCAGGGGCAGGCGATGACGAGCAGGACCAGCGCACGGTACGCCCACGGGATGAGCGCGCCGAAGCCGAAGATCGGAGGGATCGTCGCCACCAGCGCGGCGGCCGCGAGCACCGAGGGGGTATAGACTTCCGCGAACCGTTCCATGAAGGCCTGGATGGGGGCCTTCTGCGACTGGGCCTCCTCGACGCGCCGCAGGATCCGCGCGTATGCCGATTCCGACAGCGGTCTTTCCGCCTCCGCCAGCAGGAGCCCGCGACCGTTCACCGTGCCTGCGTACAGCGGATCGCCTTCCCGTTTCTCCACGGGCAGGGATTCGCCGGTGAGTATGGCCTCGCCGACGTCCGAGGATCCCTTGAATACAACGGCGTCCACAGGCACGCGCGCGCCGGGCCGGATTATCAGCATGTCGCCCGGCCGGACCTCTTCCGCCGCGACCGTGCGCTCCTTGCCCTCCACGCCGCCTTCCCGGATGACGGCGGTGTCGGGGGAGGATGCGAAAAGATCGGCTGTGGCCTTCCGGGCGCGGTCCAGGCTGCGCGCTTCCAGGTGATTCGCCAGCGCGAAGAGGGTGACCACGACTGCACCTTCCGCCCACTCCCCCATCGCCGCCGCCCCGGAAATGGAGATGGTCATGAGAGTGTTCATCCCCAGGGAGCGGTTGCGCAGTTCCCGAAATCCCCGCCATGCGACCGGCGCGCCTCCCGCCGTTATCGAGGCGAGAAAGAGCCGTCCCGCCCAGGGCGAATCCTTCGCCAGCGCGAAAAGCGCCGCCCCGGCAAGGAGCAGAACGGCGCTCGCGTAGAAGGTTTTAAGCGATGCCCTGGACGTTTCCGGGATTTCGGCTTTCCGCAGGGATTCGTCCACGGGATGCCCCTCCATCCCGATGGCCCGCAGCGCGTGGAGGATTTCATCGAGATCCCCCCGGTGCCTAACCTCCACCTGGCGCGAGAAAAGGTGGAAAGTGAGCGCTTCCACCCTGGAGAGACGCCCCAGCGCGACGCGGATTTCCTTCTCTTCGTCCGGGCAATCCATCGCCGGGATGAAGATCCGGGAGAGGGTGGTGTTCCTGCCGGTATTCATTCTCTTATATTAATGTAAGATCCTCGTCATTCCTTGCGGCCTACGAAGATACCCTTTTCGTCGGAGTAGGAGACGACCCTGCCGTCCTTGATGCGGACCCGGAAGAAATCCCGCGCCCGCGGGAAAGCGTTCAGGAACATCTCCTCCACTTCCCGCTGGACGGCCTCCGGCATCCCGGTCCTGCTCACCCACTCCTCGAAGGGGTGCTCCTTCCAGGCGCAGGAAACGTGCAGAAGGTACAGCCCCGCTTCCTTGAGAAAGGAGACCCATTCCTCGACCCGGTAGCTGTGCACGTGCGAGGGATCTCGTACCTTTTCGATGCCGTTCATGAACGCATCCAGGGCCGGGTCTTCCGGCACAACGCTGTCGATTATGCCTACCTTCCCTCCGGTCTTCGTGACGCGGACTATCTCGGAAAGGGCCTCACGCACGTCCGGGAAATGGTGGGGGGCGATGCGGCAGACGACGCGGTCGAACGATTCGGAGCGAAAAGGGAGAAGCTCCGCGTCCGCGGACATGAAGTCCATGTTCCCGCAACCCCGCTCGGCGGCAAGGATGCGCGCCTCCCGGAGCATTTCGGGGGTGAGGTCGGAAGCTATCATCCTGCGGACTACCGGAGCGATGGTCACGGCCGTGTGGCCGCCTCCCGTCGCCACGTCGAGAACGATATGGGAAGGCGCAAACGCGAGTCGCGAGATGAGAATGCGCCGGTCCTCGGCGTCGGTGTGGTCGGCGCTCACCCGATATCTTCCGGCGACTCCCGCGAACAGGTTCCGCGTTTTCCGCTTCGACGGCAAGTCGGACAAGTGCTTCCTCCTTGAATTCCCAAGACTATTCTCCGATGCGGCGGCAGCGATTACAATGGGGTGGCGATGACCGCCCATCCAGCTCCCGTTTCAAGGCTGTTCGCCGGCACGTTCCCGGCCATCGAGGAGAGGCTCCTCTCCCGCCTTCCCGAAACGATCGCGCGTGGGGGGGATTGGGAACATGTGCTGCTCGTCCCGTCGAACGATTTGAGGGAGCATCTGCTCAGGCGGCTTGCAGCGCGCTGGGACGGAGTCGCGGCTCGTGTTTCCATCATGACACTCTACGATTTCACCATCCGGTTGCTCAAGCACCGAGGGATGTTCCCGAGGGAGCTCCCCCAGGCGGTCATGTCTGCGGCCTTTTTCGCGGCCGTCCGGCAAACCTACGAGGAAGGGAGCGGGGACTTCGCGGCGATTTCCTCGACGCCGGGATTTCTCCCGGCGCTCCAGCGAACTTTGAGCGATCTCGAGGAGGGATGGCTCGACGCGGAAGTCCTGCGCGCGGCCGAAATGTGCGCGAGGAAAGAAGGACGCCCCGGGAAGGCGTCCCGTTGGGCCGAATGGCGCGCGCTCGTCGAGGAGGTAGAGCGCAAGGTCCACGCGATGGGCGGGATGACGAGGCGGCGGATCTTCCGGGAAGCGGTTTCCGGTTTCGAGCACCCGGGCTACCCATTCCGCGTTTCACTCTACGGCTTCTATGATTTCACGCGGCTGCAATGGACCCTCGTCGATGCGCTGCTTTCGAGCGGCCTCCTGGACGAAGTGTATTTCCCCGGCATCTTCCGTGAGGACGGTTCCCTTTCCCCTTCCTTCTTCTTCGCGGCGCATGCGTGGGACCGCCTTTTACGGGCTTTCGAGGGGAATTTCGAATTCCGTGAAGATCCGGTCCCCCCGGCGTTGCACGATGCGCGGGAGCGGATCTTTTCCACCGCATCTCCCGATACGCTCGCCCCCGCGCCGGTGACGATCCTGTCTCCTCCCCACGAGGAAGGGGAGGCCCGCCTGGCCGCCCGGCATGTCCGCCGCTGGCTCGACGAACATCCGGGAGAAGAGGTGATGCTCGTTTACCGGAGACTTGACGAAGCGGGGGTTTCCGCCTGGGAGCGGGCGGCGAAGGAATACGATATTCCGACCGTTGAGCGGCTGGCCGTGCCGCTGTCCTCCGTTCCCCTTGTACGGGTGCTGCTCCAGATGATCGAGGCGGCCAGAGAGGACTTTCCGCGGCGCAAGACGATGGACATCCTTTCCTCGCCGTACCGCCGGCATTCCGCCGCTTCGGCCGCGGTCGCTCCACGCCCCGATTTCTGGGATGTATGGACCCGCGAACTGCTTGTGGTTTCCGGAAAGGACTGGGACGCGCGGCTCTTCGGTCTCCGCCCCCGGGACGCGGAAGAAGCGGAGAGCGACTCATGGAAGGAGAAGGAGCGGCAGCTCAGGCTCCTGCGGGGAGAGGTGAAGGCGCTTCGCGCCTCGATGGCGCCGGTGTGGAAGGCAGGAGGGTACGCCGGCTTCGGGAAGGCGCTGCGGCGCCTGCTGATCGAAAACTTCCGCTTCCTGGACGACGAGAGCGCCGAGGCCGAGCGTGACCGCAGGGCGCTTTCGGACCTTTTCTCCATCCTTGACGAGGTCGAGCAGGTTCCGGACCGAGCCGCGCCGTGGCCGGGAACGGACGACGCCGTCGCCTGGTTCGCCGCGCTGCTGGAAAGCCGGCGCCTTTTCGTGGGAAAGAGGGGCGGGATGCGGTTGCCCGGCGTCGTAACGGCGGGCGACCTGAACGCGCTGCGCGGGGTAACCGCAGACCGGGTGATATTCCTTTCCGTCGACGACGGCTCGGTCCCCGCGCAGATAGACGAAGACCCGCTGCTGCCCGACGAGGATCGGGAGACGCTCAACCGGCTGACGCGGCGCCCTGAGCTGCCCGACGCCCTCTCCCTTCTGCGCAGGAACGCGGCGCAGGAGAAGCTTCTTTTTTCCCTTCCCGTGATCTCCGCGCGCCGGGAAGTCTGCTTCTCCGTTCCGCGAGCCGATTCGGAAGGGGCCGTGAAGCGCCCATCCAGGTACCTGCTGAACCTTCTCTCGCGGTTCGCAGGCCCCGGCGTATTCGGGGAGGAGTGGACGGCGAAATCGGGGGCGAAGGTCCGGTTCCTGCCGCGCTCCCCCTTCGCGATGTTGCGCGCCGACGGGCCCTTGAGCAGGAGGGAAGAGGCGCTACGCGCATGGAGCGAAGGCGTTCCGCCGAAAGACGGCGCGGACGGAATCCCGTGGCGCAGGATCGCGGCGATCCTTTCGGAATGGGAAAGCCGGTGGTCGGGGACCTCCCTGTTTCCGGAAAGGCGAATCGTCCCGCCGCGTCCGGACTGGAGCGCGACCGAGCTTGACGAGCTCGCACGCTGCCCATATCGCTACTTCCTGCGATACCGCCTCGGTCTCTCGCCCGTGGAGGAACCGGAGGAGGAGCTGTCGCTGACGCCCGCCGAGGCGGGGCTCATCCTTCACGACATCCTTCACCGGCTGGGGAAGGAGGCGGCCGCCGGAAAAGGATGGGGGGACGCAGCGTCCGCAGCGAGGAAGGCATTCATCCGGTTTGCGCGTGAGAACCCCACCGGCCTGCCGGGGCTCTTCCTTTTGCGGTGCCGGGAAATCGAGAGGGACGCGGCCGTGCTGGTCGAGTGGGAGCGCGGCCGCGCGGAGAGGCCCGAGGCGTACCGCGTGGAAGACGTGGAGCTCAGGTTCAAAGTGCCCGCGGGAAGAACCCTCCCCGCATTCCGGGGGAGAGTCGACCGCGTCGACCGGGGCCCCCGGGGAGAAGCGGAGATAATCGATTACAAATACGGCGGCGGGAAGGATGAAAAGCCGCCGCTCGAACGGATACTTCACGGGCTCGCGAGCCAGATTCCCGTGTACCTTTCCTTTGCACGGACGCTTTCTCCTCCTCCGCCCGAAATCCGCGCTACGCTGCTGTTCCTGAAGGATGGCGTAACGCCCGTGACTGTCGTGGGGGAGCAGTGGAAAGCCGTGCAGGAGGGGTGGGCTTCGTCCCTGTCCGAATGGATCGGACTCGAACGGTCGGGAACGTTTCCACCGTTGCCCCATGACGGGTTCACTTATGCCGGCGCAAAATCGCCCCGGTATTGCGATGCCTGCCTGTTTGCGGACCACTGCCGCGTCTCTCCACGCTACGAAGGTGCGAAGAAGGAAAAGGAATCGCTTGTCCGGCGCGTGATCGAAGATCCCGCGTTACGGGCTATCGGAGAACACAGGCCGGCGGCGGGATGACATGGACAGCGATCGCATAAAGGCGGTAACGGAATTCACGCGGGACATCGCGGTGGACGCTTCCGCCGGAACGGGAAAGACGGCGACGCTGATAGCGCGCGTCCTCAACCTGTTCCTCGCAGACCCGGTCCTCCTCCCCGACCGTGTGCTGCTGCTGACATTCACCGACAAGGCGGCGGCGGAGATGAAGTCCCGGGTGGTGGAAGGGCTGGAGCTTCTTCTCAACGCCTGCCGGTCGGCCGCCACCCTGGGCGAGGTTCGAGAGAAGGCCGCGGCGTGGAATTCCCTCGTCAGGATTCCGGGCGGCGGTGAGGAGGCCGCTGCGGCGCTGCGCGAGCGCGTCGAGGAACTGGCGGACGGTGTGGGGCGCCTCTCCGTCACCACTTTCCATTCATTCTGCCGCCGCATCCTTCTTTCCTTCCCCGCGGAGGCGGGTGTCGACCCGAAGTTCGAAGTGCTCGCGGAGGGGGAAGCCTCCGACGCGTGGGACAACGCCTTCACCGCGTTCTTGCGCGAGGAGTTCGGCGGCCGGGAGATCGATCCATCCTGGGAGCGTGTGCTCCACGGCCCTCCCGGGCCGGAAGCAGTCTGGTCGGCGATCCGCCGCCTTTGTCTCTCCCAGCGGGACCTTCTCACGGCCGGGGAGCTCGATTTCGGAACGGCGGCGGATTTTCTCGGATACACTCGGGCGGAGTACGCGGACGCAGTAGAGTGGTTCCGCGCATTCGTCGAAGGGATCGCTGACCCGGCGCACGAGATGACTCCAGTGCTGTCGCGCGCGCTCGGAATGCTGGAACGAGTGTGGACCGAGGTTTCCGGCGGCGACATTTCCGCCGTCGCCGCACAGGCCTCGGAGGCCGTCCAGGCGTTCGAGTTCCGCGCTGACAGGACGAGAAGCAGGAAGATCTTCCCCCAGCCGCCGGGGTTCACCCTTGCGCAGGCCCGGGATAATCTGCAGCGCTTCCTGCGGGAGATTTCGGAGGCCCCCGCGGGGGACGCGGCGGCCCGCTTTCTCGTGGATCGTGCAAGGGCGGCGCTCGGGCATTACCGGAAAGCGAAAGGCAGCGGGCTCGATTTCATGGACCTGCTTCTGCGGGCGAACGATCTGCTTGCGGGGAGCCGGGAAGTCGCGAAGTCGCTCTCGGAGCGGTTCCGGTATGTTTTCGTGGACGAATTCCAGGACACCGACCCTCTCCAGGCGGAAATGCTGGAACGCCTCTCCTCTAACACCGCGCCGGGGCGCCTTTTCGTTGTCGGCGATCCGAAACAATCCATCTACGGCTTCCGCCGGGCGGACATCCAGGTCTACGCGCATTTCCGTGAGAGTATGCTTTCCCGGGGCGGGGAAGGCATTGCGCTTGTCAGCAACTTCCGGAGCCGGCCGGACCTTCTCTCGTCCGTCAACGGGCTGTTCGGGCAGGTTCTTTCCGGAGGCGAGGATTTTTCCCCCGGATACGCCCCGGTGAAACCAAACCGGCAGGACCCGGGCGGCGGCTTCCCCGTGACGTCGTACACGCTTGGAGAGGAGGCGACCGAAGCGGAATTCGTCTGCGGGCTCGTCCGGCGGATCGCCGGGAACGTTCCCGTTGGAGGAAAGGGCGGCGCGCCCGAACGGGCCGCGTCTCTTCGCGACATCGCCGTGCTTTATCGCTCGGACGCCGGCGGGGAGGCGCTTGCCGGTTTCCGGGATGCCTTCGCAAGGGCGGGTATCCCCCTCGTCGTGCCGCCGCGGAAGGGGTTCTATTCCCGGCAGGAGATACAGGATTTGCGGATCGTCCTCTCTGCGGTCGACGCTCCCGCCGACCTCTCCGCGCGTTACGCCGCGCTGAAGACCATCTTCTTCGGGCTGCGTGACGAGGAGATCCTGCCGCTTCACGAGGATGGCGGTCCTCCTCCGGGGGAAAAGGTCCGCGACGCGCTCGGGCTGCTCGGGCGCCTTTCCGCCGAGCGCGGCAGGGCCTCCCTTTCCAACCTGCTGGCCGGACTGTACGCGGAGACCGGGGTGGAGTTCGTCGCGGCGCGGCATCCCGACGGCGATCGCATAGTCCGGAACCTGGCGAAGGCCGCGGGGATGGCAAGGGCGTTCGAGTGGACCGGCGGCGGTTCTGTGAAGGCGTTCCTCGCCGACCTCAAGAGGAAGACGGAGGAAGACCGCCAGGAAAGCGAGTTCCCGGCTTTCGACGAAGGGGAGGACGCCGTTCAGGTTTCGACCATCCACGCATCGAAGGGGCTGGAATTCCCCATCGTGATCCTCGCAAACCTTTCGAGGGGAGGCAGGAAGAGGGTGGAAGGGCTGCGTGTGGACCGGCGCCGCAAGCTATCAGCGGTGATCTTTCCCGGATTCAGGACTTATTCCGCCTTCCGCCGGATCCGGCTGGGCGAGCGGATGGTGACTTTCGAGGAGTGGGAACAGGCGAAGCAGAATGCGGAGGAGGTCCGGCTGTTCTACGTTGCCGCGACCCGCGCGCGCGACCGGCTCTATCTTGTGAAGGGCGCGAAGGGGAAAGGATCGATCCAGTGGGATGCTCTCCGGCAAGGGCTTGCATGCGCATCGGACGGCGGACCGGGGAAGTGCGCCGTTACAGGGATCTCCGGAACGCGCCGCCTCTTTCCCGGCGGAGGAGAGATGCTCGACGTCGCCGTTTCGGAGTCGCCCGCGGTGGAGCCGTCCCCTCCATCCGTCACGTTCGACCTGTCGTTCGTCAGGGAGTGGCCGACCCCGCCCCCGGAGCCGATTCCCCCCCTTCCCGAGCCGTTGAGCCTGAAGGAGTACCACGACCGCGAGAAAGGGAAGCGGTTCGGCGAGAAGGTGCATATGGCATTGGAAGCGTTTCCGCCGGCCGGCTCGCCATGGCCTCCGCGAGAGCCGCTGCCGCCGGCCGTCTCCTGGGGTGAAGGCGAGGAAGCCCGCTGGATCGTCATATGCAGGAAGATCGCGGCAAGCGCGTTCTTCAAGGAGATTCGCGAAATGTCCCTCGTCGGCACGGAAGTTCCGCTGCTGGCATGCAGCGGCGGGATGTCGAACGAGGAACGGGCGGACCTGATCGTCAGGATGCCGGTGCGTCCGGGAAATGCGGAAAAAACGGGCGCGGAACACTGGGTTGTCGACTATAAGACGGGCCGGCGGGAGAAGGATTCGGAGGAGGATTACATCAGGCAGGTGCGCCGCTATTCGTCGATCGTCGCCGAGGCATGGCGCGTCCCGGCCCGCGCATTCATATGGTACGTCGAAACCGGCGAGGCGGTGGAGGTGTGATCGGGGGCGCGGACACCTTGCTCCATGGAGGCTGCCATAATACTGGAACCGGCCATACGTCGGCGTGCAAGACCGGGTTCCGGCCTCAGGAGTCGAGGACTTCGCGCACTTTTTTCGCCAGCACCTCTTTCGTGAATGGTTTCGGAAGGAAAAAGATCCCTTCCTTGAGCACCCCGTGTACCGATATGGCATCGGCGGAATACCCGGATATGAAGAGCACCTTTTCCTGCGGCCAGGCGCGGGTGATGCGGTCCGCGAGCTGAACTCCGCTTTCTCCCGGCATGACGACGTCCGTGACGAGCAGTTGGATCAACCCGTTGTGCGCGCCCGCTACGCGCAGGGCCTCGAACGGGCTTCCGGCGGTCAGTACCTTGTAGCCGTACGATTCGAGAAACTCCCGGATCACGTTCCTGACGGCCGCATCATCCTCCGCGACGAGGATCGTCTCGGATCCCCGGGCGGGAGGCGCGGCGGCCGCGCGTATCGCGGCGGCGTCCGTTTTTTCCTCGATCCGGGGCAGGAAGATCCGGATCGACGTCCCTTTTCCCGGCCTGCTGGACGCCCAGATGAATCCTCCGCTCTGCTTGACGATCCCGTAGCTGGTGGACAGCCCCAGCCCCGTTCCCTTGCCCGCTTCCTTCGTGGTGAAAAACGGGTCGAAGATGCGCTTCAGGGTTTCTTCGTCCATCCCGCAGCCGGTATCAGTGACGGAAACCCGGACGTAGGACCCGGGCGGCATGTTGACTTCCCCGTTCAGGTAGGCCTGGGGTTCGGCGAATTCCGCCCGGTGCGTCTCGATGGCCAGCTTGCCGCCCCGGGGCATCGCGTCCCGTGCGTTGACGACGAGGTTCATGATGACCTGCTCGAACTGTCCCGGGTCGATCTTCACGAACCCGATGTCGGAGGATAGGTTCAGCGTGAGCTCTATATCTTCTCCGATCAGGCGCTGGAACATTTTTCGGGCATCGGTAACGACGTCGTTCAGGTCCACCACCTTCAGTTCGAACACCTGCTTGCGGCTGAATGCGAGGAGCTGGCGGGTGAGGTCCGCGGCCCGTCCCGCCGACCTCTTGATCTCCTCGAGTTTCGAGCGCTCGTCGCTGTCATTCTTCGACCTGTCAAGCAGGATCTCCCCGTATCCGAGAATCACGCTCAGGAGATTATTGAAATCATGCGCCACGCCACCGGCCAACCTTCCGACCGCTTCCATCCTCTGGGAGTGAAGGAATTTTCTTTCCAGGGCCTGGCGCTCCGTTTCATCCTCGACGAACACCTCGTAATAGTCTATGGCGCCGTTCTCGTCCCTGACTGCGGTTCCGCTGGCGCGCACGTGCAGGATGGCGCCGTCCTTCCGATTCCAATCCAGCTTGAGCACAAGGGAGGATGCCTGGTTCCTGCCGGCGTATTTTTTCAGGATGCCCTGCCGTTCGTCCGCCTTGACGTAGATGTCCCTGTCCATGTTCGCGTTCAGGAGCTCTCCCTCGGATTCGTACCCGAGCATTTCGACCAGCGCGGGGTTTACCATCAGGAACTTTCCTCCCGGTGTAACCCTGTAGATTCCAAGGGGGGAATTCCTGACGATCGACCGGTAGTTATTTTCGGAGAGCATCAGCGCTTCCCGCGCACGTTCCCGCTCGGCCCGCCTCCCCACGATCGCGGCGGTCATCCGGTCGAAGCCCTTCGCAAGCTCGCCGAGCTCTCCCTTGTCGTACGGCGGCCCGATCCGTATTTCCGCATCCTCCTCCGCAACGCGGTGCGTCGCCCGAAGCAGTGCCTGCACCGGACGCACGACGAAATATCCGCTGGAGAGCCACACCAGGAACAGCGCGGCTGCGATTCCCGACCCAAGGACGGCCATGTCTCTCCGGGTATGCGTGTCCAGTTCCGCGAAGATGACGCTTTCCGGAATGCCGACGACCGCGAAAACATCCCTGCCGATCAAGGTGTTCGGCACTTTCGCCACCGCGAACAGGAAAGGCGTTCCGCCGCCGCTTTTTCCGGCTGCGAGTCCTCCGCCCTTTGCCAGCAAAGGCCGCACGGCGTCCATGTCGGGGAATGCCTTCCCGACCAGTCCCGCTTCCGTCGGGTATCTGCCTAGGATGGCGCCCGATGCGTCGATCTTCGTGAGCGCCGCGCCGTTCGGAAGGCTCTCGCCTGCATCCCTCCCGATTTGCCCGAACTCCTCCGTGTCGAGAGCGGCGAAAACGACTCCGCGCAAGCGGTCGTTCGCATCCGGCAACTTGTAAGCGGTCATGATTCCCGGACGATTGGAGATCCGCCCCACCTGATAGACGCACACGGAGAACTCGCGAGTCTCCATCGCGCGGCGGAAGTATTCCCGGTCCGAAACGTTGACGGGGCCGGGAGGAGGGACGGCGCTGCAGACGACGTTTCCGGCGGGATCGGCGATGCCGATGTTTCTGTACTGCGGATAACGCTTGAGGAGTTCGGCCATCGCATCGCTGCAGGACCTGGATTCGGGAGAACGGACGGCGGGAGACCGGGACAGCGTAACGAGGAAATTGCGGGCCTCTTCGATCTTCCGGTTCTCGTCGGCGGCCACCAGGTTGGCGTTTCGTACGGCGTTGGTCTTCAACTCGCCGAGCATGTGCTTCCGTTCATGCTTGAACGTGAAATAAGTCACGCCGAACGCGGGCACGACGACAAGGAAACAGATCGCAATGAGGCGTACCCTCAGGCTTGATAAGCGATTCCACCCCATACCGTCTCCCGTTGAATGAGATACCCTCCGTTTATGTATCGGATTCAGTGAAAGAAAAAATCAGTAATGATTTGCGAATTGTTCGCGCTAACGGAAATCGACGGAGTTTTGGACGGTTGAAATGCAGGATATTCCCATTTCCTTGCCTGCGCAATCCGGACTGGGCATCAGGCATTTCCCGTGGCCTCCTTGCCATCGAGGTGACGGTCCCGTAGGATGCTTTAATCGGATCGAACCGGGGATGCCGCACGCAGGGAAAAAATGGAATCCGGCGAGGAGTAAGGTGAGATGAAACCAAGGGATGTATTGAATAAAAAGAAAAAAACATATCTGCTGATCGCCGGAATAAGTTTTGCTGCGCTGACCATGCTGGCGTTCGTCGAAAAATATTTACCGAAATCGTTGTTCGATGTCCTGGCGATCGGAGCAGGCACGGTGTTCGGCGCCGGGATCGTGCTGGTGTACTTGGGGATCAAGTGTCCGAAGTGCGGGAAAACGCTGGGGCTGAAATTCGTTTTCGCGGACGATACTCTCCACCACTGTCCAGGCTGCGGGATTCCGTTCGACGAAGATTCCTTGTGACCCGCCGCCGATCTACGTGATGCGTTTCAGGTAGATGAGTTTGTCGTCGCCGTCGTCGTAGTAATCGGGAAGTTGGGCTGCGAGGGTGCAGCCGATGCGGATGTAGAACTCGCGCGTCGTTCCGTAGCTCTCCTTCGAGGACGTTTCGATCACCAGGAGCTTCCCGCCGCGTTTCCGTACCTCTTCCTCGACGAAGGAGACGATCTTCCGGCCGTATCCCTTTCCCATCCTGTCGGCGCGGGTGGCCAGCCAGTAGAGATCGAAGGTAAACTTCGTCATCGGGTTCTTCCCGAAACAGGCGTACGCGGCGACCGTCCCGTCCTCCTCTTCCAGAACGAAGGGATGGTAGTCCTCCTGATCGGGGCTGGTGAGAGCGATGTCGACCAGCTCCATCGCCACGTCGACCTCGAACGGCTTGAATGCCCCGGTGCCGTCGATGAGATTTCGGACCGCATCGCGGTCCTTCTCTTCGATCGGGCGTATCATGGCCTGCGTTTCCTTCCGGCTGATCATCGCGCCCCCCGCGCCAGCCCCAGCCGCAGGATTTCCGCGACCAGCGCTTCATAAGCAAGCCCCTCTGCGCGGGCGGCGCGCGCAAGCCCGGCGTCGGGGGAGATATCGGGATTCGGATTCACTTCGAGGACGAAAAGTTTCCCGCTACGGCTGGTGCGGTAGTCCACGCGGGAATAGCCGCACAGCCCGAAGATCCGCGCGCATTCCATCGTAATTTCCGCAAGGCGCGACCTCAATCCGTCCGAAACGTCCGCAGGGCACCGGGGAGCGATTTCGGCGAAGGACGGATGGTTCGGGTCCCACTTCGATTCGAAAGAGCAGATCCGCCACTTGCGGTTCCGGTATACGAGCTCCGCAGGGGGGAACGCGCGATGGGGATCCACTGCCGTGCCGTTGCCCAGCACGGCCACGTTGAATTCCCTTCCGCCCACGTACTCTTCGACGAGCGCCTCCTGGTTGTACTTCTCCACGACGTGCGCCACCCTCTTTTTGAGCCCCGCCTCGTCGTCGACGACGCTCTCCTCGGTGATCCCCGCCGATCCGTCCTCCTTCGACGGCTTCACGATGACGGGGAAGACAAGTCCCGAATGGCGACGGGGAGGGGCGGAGAAGAGGCGGAACTCCGGCGTCGCGATTCCGTGCGAGGATAGGATTCTCTTGGTGAGCGCCTTGTTGTTGCAGACCGCCAGGGCCATCGGGCCGTTTCCCGTGTAGGGGATCTTCAGCAATTCCAGGAACGCAGCGCCGTGGGGCTCCTTCTGCGCCGAGTTCAGGGGGCATTCGCTCAGGTTGAACACCGCTTCCGCACCGAAGGAGCGGAACGATTCCGCGAGCGCCACGATGTCCCTGCCGAACGAAAAATACCGCGCGTCGGCTCCCAGGTTCGCCAGGGCATCCGTGACCGACCGGGCGCTTACCGCCAGGTCCATGCTCTCGCGCATCCCGGGGTCCTCCACCCCCGCAAGCGACTCCTCCACGGAAGTGTAGAGCACCGCGATCTTCTTACCGGCGATACCCCCGATGGTCACCGTCCCCCCACCTCCCGGCGCGAGAGAGCGTGCGAAAGGATCTCCGAGATCAGGGAAAGATAGGACAGGCCCATCCTTTCGGCCATGATCGGCAGGTCGCCGTAGCCGGGGGAGAGGCCGGGAAGGGGATTGCATTCGATGAACTGGGGAA
Source organism: Deltaproteobacteria bacterium (assembly GCA_016218975.1). Taxonomy (NCBI): domain Bacteria; kingdom Pseudomonadati; phylum Myxococcota; class Myxococcia; species Deltaproteobacteria bacterium. The sequence goes on along the minus strand of JACRCO010000071.1, from coordinate 39,346 downwards.
CGCCTCCGCCGTCGATCCGGAAATCGATCCGGGAGAAATCCCTGCAACCGAGAAGCCGGTAGATCCCCCACGCGCACCGCTCGATTTCGGCGATCGTCTCTTTCGCGAAAGGCGGCGGGCATCGGTATTCGACCTGGTTTTCCCAGTCGCGCTTGACTTCGAGGGAATAGACGAAGTCCTCCGGCCGCACCTTCTTCGGTGCGATCTCCATGACGCCGACCACCCGCGGACTTTCGTTGCCCAGCAGTCCCACGGTGACCTCGGGGCCCGCTACGAATTCCTCGACGATGGCCTCCTGGCGATACGTTTCCGTGACGAACTTCACCATGTCGCGCGCCTGCGATGGCTCGGCGGCCCGGGATGTGAGCCGCACCCCCTTGCTCGACCCCTCGAAGGCGGGCTTCACGATGACGGGGAAGGAGAGGCCGTGAGCGGAAAATTCGGCGGACGAACTGAAGGTGCGGAACCCCGGGGTGTGGAATCCTCCCGCCGCCACCAGCCGCTTGGCGACAGGCTTGTCGAGAGTGACGCAGAGCGTCAGCGGATCCGATCCGACATAAGGGATGCCAAGCATTTCCAGGAGGGCCGGCACGTGCGCCTCGCGGCACCGCCCGCCTTCGCCTTCCGCTATGTTGAAGACTATTTCGGGTTTGTGTTTCCTGATGGCGTCTATGATGCCGGGGCCGGCGCCGAGCCGGACCACATCGTGGCCGAGGGCGGAAAGGGCATTGCAGATGTGCCCCACCGTCGCCTCGGAGTCGTACTCCTCGAAGGCGTCTTCAGGGAGGTGAGCGGGAGAATGGGCCGGTTTTACGTTGTAGGAGAGGCCGACTCGCACCGTCTCCTTCTCCGGGCCATCCGCTCGTTTCCCGCCGGGATGAGCGCCTTTACCTCTCCGGTCATCAGCCGGTACACGTCCTGGCGGGGCGGAATCCCCTCCGTCTCCGGCTGCGCCGACGGCCGTCCGTCTTCGTGCGGCTCTTCGTAACTGACGATTATCCCCTCGTAGTTGCGCAGGATCGTCCTTCGCTCTCCCATCGAGAGGATGTAGTTGGGCATCAGGGGTATCTTCCCGCCGCCGCCGGGGACGTCCACCACGAATGTAGGGATTGCCAGCCCCGACGTGTGGCCCCGGAGCGCCTCCATGATCTCCACGCCCTTGGAGAGCCGCGTGCGGAAATGCTCCAGCCCCCGCACCTGGTCGCATTGGAACAGGTAGTAGGGGCGCACCTTCGCACGGAGGAGCTGCGTGTTCAGCTTGCGCAGGATCTCCGGATGGTCGTTGACCCCTTTGAGGAGCACCGTCTGGTTGTTCACGGGCACGCCGGCATGAAGGAGCCGGTCGCACGCGCGCCGCGCCTCCTCGGTGACCTCGCGGGGATGGTTGAACTGGGTGTTCACCCAGATCGGGCCGTACTTCGAAAGCAAAGCGCAAAGCTCGTCGTCGATCCGCATGGGAAGGACGACCGGCACACGGGTGCCGATCCGGACGATCTCCACGTGCGGGATCTTCCGCAGGCCTTTCAGTATGAATTCCAGCCGCTGCGTCGGCAGCGTGAGGGGATCGCCGCCGGAGATGATGACGTCACGGATCTCCTCGTGCCGCCTGATGTAGGAGAACATCTTGTTGAGCTCGAATTCCGTCTTCGCTCCTTCGCCCAGCGCCCAGATCCGCTTCCGCGTGCAGTGGCGGCAGTACATCGAGCAGAAGTTCGTCACCACCATCAGGCAGCGGTCGGGATAGCGGTGAGTGAGGCCGGGAACGGGGCTGTCCTTCTCCTCGTCCAGCGGATCGTCTTCGCCGACCGACATCCCGAAATATTCCTCGGTGCGCGGGATCGCCTGCATGGCGATCGGGTCGGCGGGATCGTCGAACCGGATGAGCGAGAGGTAGTAGGGAGTTATTCCCAGGTGGTAGATGTCGTTCACGCGGTTGAGGACGGCGGCATCTTCCGGGGAGAAATATCGCAGCCCCGCCAGTTCGCGGACGGATGTGATGCGGTGGGAAAGCTGCCAGCGATAGTCGTTCCACTGTTCCCGGGTGATTTGCGGCCACGGCAACCCCACCGGGTTCCCGCCGCCCGCGTCCGGGCCGATCCTCAGCGGAACGGAATCGTCACCGAGATTCGGGTCCATGTCCTCCTCGTCGTCTCTTCGTCGGCATGTTGGGTTGCCGGGTTCCGCCCGGGCCCGCATTCGTCACGGGCCGAATTATCGCCCACTGGTTTTCACCCAGAGGAAATCGACGGGAGCCTTTCCCTTGTTGCTGAAGGCGAACTCCTTCTCGGCGTAGAAGTAGAGGCTTTCGCCTTTGCGCGCCGCGTACGCGGCGCTCCCCAGCCGCAACCCGAGCCGGCCGGAAAGGACGAACACGTAGTTCTCCCCTTCCTGCGCGGGTTCGAGCGGCGTCTCCTTGCCGGGCTTGATCTCCGCCCGGTAGGCGACCATGGAACGATAGCGGCTCTTGGGGATCAGCGTCTCGAAGGACACGTATCCCGTCACATCGGATGGAAGGGCTTCCGTCTTCCGGAAGATCACCTTCTCTTCGTCGTCGTCGGCGAAGAACGAGGAGGGCGTTTCGTTGAGGGCGGAGAGGATTTCGAGGAGGTTGGCGACGGAGGGGGACGTGTGGTTGCGCTCGATCTGGGAGATGGCACCCTTGGTGAGGCCGGCCCGCTCCGCGAGATCGGCCTGGGCAAGTCCGTTGATCTGCCGCAGGTGCTTGATCCTTGCCCCGATGTCTATCAATACGGTTTTTTTAAACCCCCCGTTTAGTAATCTATCCGAATTTTACGGTTTGCGAAAAATGGTGTCAACAGAAAAATAGCGGATACGCAAAAGAAATTAAGTTTCGAGCCCCTTTCCGCTATCCGCGGTGGCCCGGTTTTCTATACCCCGATTTTTGTCGTTTCCGGCTCTTCGAGCAGCTCCGGCGGCGGAGCGATCCGCCTTCTTTCCACGGTGAGGGGAGTCGTCACGTCGATCGTCGCCTTGATAGGAAGATGATCGGAGGCGATCCGGGCGGCCGATGTCGCATGGGCTTCGACCGCCTGAAGCGCCTTCCTCGGCCATACCCAGATCCTGTCGAGCGCGAACAGCGGCAGGAAGGAGGGAAAGGTCCGCTGCGCGGGCGCCCGTCCGAGGCGGCCGTGAAGCCATCGCAGGGGACGGCTGCCGGGCAGCCATTCGTTGATGTCTCCCATGACGACCGTCAGGTGGGTTCCTTCCAGGGAAAGGACGTCCAGCAGGCGTTTTACCTGGAACCGGCGTTCCACGGGACGAAGGCCGAGGTGGGTGACGATCACACGAACGATCGCGCCGTCGATTTCGATGTCAACGTCGATCGCTCCACGCGGCTCCCTTCCGGGATGGCTCAGGTCGATGCGCCGTATTTCCCTCGCCCTTCGGCCGGTGAGAAGCGCATTGGCGAGGCGCCCGTCATGGCGGAGGGGCGCCGTTTCCGCGATGTAGTGGAAACCCGCGGCCGCGGCGATCCGTTCCAGCTGCCTCGGCTTCCCCGAGGGATTCGGCCGCGGATCCACTTCCTGCAGCCCCACGATGTCCGCCCCGAGTTCCCTCAGGACCCCGGCGACACGGACGGGGTCCTGCCGGCCGTCCATGCCCACGCACCTGTGGACGTTATAGGAAGCCGCCAGGAGCAGTCCTTCGGGTTCCCGTATTCCTGTTTCTCCGTGTTCATCCATTAGTCCGGCACTCCGGTTTTTCAGATGCCCGGATCCGCTACCTGTCCTGCAAACGCCGCCGGAGCCACTCGGCCGCGGCGACGAGCGCCGCCACCAGCGCAGCAAGGCCCAGGAAACTTTCGATTCCGGGATGGCGGACCGCGTACGACAACCGCTCACCGAAAAAGGTGATCGCGAACAACCCGGGGGCCATGCCGATCAACGTCCCCAGTGCGAAATCGAGAGGCCTGATCCGCAACGCCCCCGCCGTCAGATTGATGAACGTGAAGGGAGCGACCGGCACGACCCTCACTGTGGCTACAGCCACGAGTCCCCTGCGCCGCAGCATCCGGCTCAGATTGTCCAGCCGCCGTCCCGCGACGAGGCGGAACGGGATCCCGCCAAACATTCGTCCGATTCCGTACGTGGCCATCGCGCTCAGGAAAGAGCCGGCCAGGGAATAGGCGAAACCCGCCCCCGGCCCGAACGTGAATGCCGTCGCCGCGATGAGAATCGTGACGGGGAAGGCGACCAGCCCGCCCGCGACGAACGCCCCGATCACAAGGAACGGCGCCGCAGGGTGCCCGTTTATCCGATCCACCCATCCCGCGACCGTCTCGGGAGTTGCAGCGCTTCCGAGCGGAGTGAATTTCCAGAGTCCGCCCAGCGCAAGGACCGCCGCAAAAATGACCGCCCATCCCAGCAGCCTGCTCCGTACGGGCCCCCGGATATCGTCCGAAACGAAATCCCGGATGACCGTTTCCGGTTCGAGCGGACGCTCGGGATCGACGATCGACGTGTCCGGGATGAGTTTGTCCCGCCACTCCGGCACCTCCCCGGCGAGCACATCGAGAGTCCTTTTACCGCCGCGGAGCGACTCGACCGCCTCGATCAGCGAACCTTTTGCCACGACGGCCCCGGCCACTTTCATCGGCTCGATTCCGAGATGTTCGCCGAGGAGGCGGCTCCGGAATTCCACTATCCCTGACCGGAGGCGCGGATTTCCTTCGGCTTCGATCGCGAGGTCGCACTCCGTGTCGAGTCCCATCGACCGGTTGGTGAGGTTCGACGAACCCACCCGCACTATATCGTCGTCCGCGATGGTGACCTTGGAGTGGACGTTTATCCATTCCTCCTCCCGGTTCCCGGTGACGGGATAATAGATGCGCAGCCGCCCGGATGTGTCGGCTTCCCGCAGGCGCCGGATGAGCCTCGAACGGGCGGTGTCCATCGTGCTTTCCTCGAACTTGCCCGGGGAGTTCTTCGGGAGGACGATCATGATCTCGGGGCCGTTTTCCTCCCCGAGGCGCGCGATAAGCGCCCTCCCTACGGAGTCGGAACTCAGGTAAGGGCTTTCGATGTAAATCGATCTCCGCGCCGCGGCTATGACATCAAGGTGAAGCGATTCCACTTCACGGACCCCTTGGGAGCCCTTGTAGGCGGGCTCTGTACGCGCGATTCCGACCCGCACGTCTTCGATATCAGGCGCAAGCCTGTCCGGCCACGGATCGCGCCGCCATCTCCTCGGCGGACGCAGCAAGCGGCCCGTCGCACGAAACCATCGCTCGCGCACGAGGTCTCCGAGCGCAGCCGCCGCCTCCCCGTCGACGGCAATCTGAACGTCATGAAACGGACCGTAGGCCGCACCCGACGGATCGACGCGCCGCGTGTCTTTCGGCAGATGCTCGGGCGTGTCCCACCTGCTGCGGGTCAGGTCGAGCCCCCCGGCGAACGCGATGGAGTCGTCCACGACCACCACTTTCTGGTGCAGCGACGCCCAGACCGGATGGTTTCCATCCATCTGGAAATGAACCCGGGGATGGGTCCGTCTTTCCAGTTTGACGGCGGGCAGCGCTTCCCGCTCGAAGGTGTAGATGGGATTGAAATCCCAGGCGAGGATGTGCGCGTGCAACCCTTTTCGGCGTGAGACGATCGCATCGAGGAAATTTCCGAGTTCCGGCGGCAGACCGCTGTCATGGTCTTTACGCATCAGGCGGACCCGGCTGTCGATGTCCCATGCCAGGATCAGTATCGATTCCCGCGCCGCTTCCGCGGCGGAAGCGAAGGCCTCGAAGTACGCGGCGGCGTCGACGAGAAACGCGACGCGGTTCGCCTGCGCGATCCGCCAGCAGTTCCGCTCTTCGGCCAGTATATTCTCGCGTTCGGCGCGACCTCCCCGGTGCCGTTCCTCCGAAGGATTTCCCTCGAAAGCCCCGCTTGCCGAGAAACGTTCATCGACCGCCGTCTTGTCCATGGCTTGCAACTTCTCCCACATGATATCGTCGGGGCGCGGTAAAAAGATCCCGCCCCTCCCTGAGGTGGCCCTAAATTTTTTGATGCGGTTCACCTGCCGACGTATTCTTTGCCGGGCGATCGATACAAAGGTGTCTCCAATCGGATGTTGAAGCATCTTCCTTTGACACCGGGCGTCGAATCGTGGAAAATATCTCACTTCAGGTGGGGGAGTAGCTCAGTTGGGAGAGCACCACGTTCGCAACGTGGGGGTCGAGGGTTCAAATCCCTTCTCCTCCACCATTTTTCGCTAAAGGGTATCCTTCCGCGAAAAATGGTGTCCGCCTTAGCCATGAATGGCGGGAGCGGCCCATACCCGTCTCCACCGCCTCGCGACGAACCATGGTGAGAAATGCGGGTCGGCGGGCAAATCCCTTCTCCTCGAGTGATCTGAATATCCGTCAGCCGCAGTTTTATTTTCCTCCCGCCGGAGCATGTTTCCCGAGCGCGTTCTTGAGGCGTGCGGCGGCCGGAGGCGTTTCGATACCGGCGCCTTCGACGATCTCGCGCGGCAGGACATCCTTCTTGCCGTAGAACGCGGCGTCCGCATCGTGGTCGATCTGCATGGAGGATCCTTCAAGGGAAATCCCCGCGAACAGCCCCCGGCTGCGGGAATATGAGTAGATCTCGGCTTTAAGCTCCACGTCCGTTTCCGCCTTCCCGCGCCGTCCCACCGGTCCCGCCGCTATCGACGCGTCCGCTCCGAAGGTGAACTTGCCCTTCATTATTCCTTCCACGCTTTTCGGCGTCTTGAAGACGAGCACGAAGTCCGTCGATTCCGCGCCGATCTGCCACCCGACGCTGCCGCTCATCAGTTTGACGAACACGGGGTTGCTCCATCCGCCGTTCTTGTCCCGAACGACAAGGACGCCGGTCCCGTACTGCCCCCCGAGGATGAAACCCACCTTGATCACGCCGGGTACGATGGCGATGCCGTGAGCATTGGAAAGAAGTGCGGGAGGGATCGCTTTTTCGGGGATCCCCATGATCTTTTCCATTACGTCGGTTGCCGTTTCAACCCGGGCGGCTTCCTTCGCCGCCGCGAACGACTGCGAAGCCGCGGCGACCAACGACAGGACAATGACCGGTAACAGAATCGAAAAGCGTGTTTTCATTTTCTTTCCGCTCCTTTCATTCCGAGCCTCTCGTTTCATTAACTGTTTCTTTCCGGGGCACTCATTCCCGATCCAATTTCCCTTACCGGATTTCGACGCCGGGTCCTTCCGTTCCGTTTCGTATTCCCGGTGTTTCATCGGCCGCTCCCCGAAAGGATCGCCACCGGGAAGGATTCGAATACGCGGTCCAGCGCAAGCAACTTCTTCCCTGCCTCTTGCGTTGCATCCATCGTTTCGCCCGTGAATACGTCGGTCCACCGGACCGGGGATTCCACCGGGAGGAGAAGACCGCCTTGCGCCCCCCAGGTTTTCCTGCCCAGGGGAAATTCGCCAGGCGGCGCGAGGCGCGTCATCAGCCTCGGTACGGCGGCGATTACCCAGAATCCGTTTCGCTCCCGGGCGAAGGAGAGGACATGCTCCTTTTTCCCCGCCGAAGCCCCGAGCGGAATGTAGGAACCGGCCTGAAACAGCTCCCGGTGCAGTCTCCGGAAATTCAGGGCCGAGTGCGTAAGGAACAGCTTGATCCGTCCGTCCTCCCAGCCCGCGAGGATCTCCAGTATGAAAGACAACGGATCGCGGTTTTTCCTGTCGATCGATTCGCCCAGAAGAATTGAGCGCCGGGAAAAATCGACCGGCCGCCGGTTGTCCGGATCGACGAGAGAGAAGTCCCACAATTCCGTCCCCTGGTAGAAATCGGGCACACCAGGAGAAGCGATTTTCAGAACGACCTGCGAGAGACTGTTGAGCGCACCGTACCAGGCGATCTTTTTCCGGAAGGAGAGAAAGTCCTCGAAGAACCGGCTCTCTCCCCGGCCTTCCAGGATGGCGTCCACGAAGTCCCTCACGGCGTTTTCGTGAGGATGGTTCGGCCGATCCCAATGGGTGTGGGCTTTCGCCTCCCTCACCGCCTTTACCATGTAGTCCTTCACCCTTTCCGCGAACGAGGGGATTTCCACCTCTTCGAAGGGCCAGGCGCCGAGCAGCGTCTGGTAGACAAGGGTCTCCTCGCTCGGATCGGGGACGTGCCTCCCGCCGACGGACCGTTTCCTGTCGGAGTTCCAGCGGCTCCACAGAAGAAGCCGCTTCTCCCATTCCGCAGGGAGTTCGGAGAGGACGTCGATGCGGGCGCGCACATCCTCGCTTCGTTTCGTGTCGTGGCTTGAAGTGGCGTTCATTCCGTGTGGAAAACGGGAAAGCGCGGCTTTTGCCCGACGGTGAAACTCCGCCGGGGCGACGGCGGGGGAGGCCGGCTCCCCGCCCACTTCGTTCGCCGATACGAGCCGGTTGTAGAGATACAGCGCGGTGTCCTCGAATCCCTTCGCCATTATCGGTCCCGTGAACTGCTGCCAGCGCATCAGGAAACGGAGGCGGTCCTGGCCATGCTCTCCGGAGAAGGAGGAAGGCCCTTCCGGCAACAGGATCCGGGCCACGAAATCGAATACCGGCGAGCTTATCCCTGCGCCGCGCCGGCGGGCTTCCCGAATCGCCCTGCCGATGTAAAGCCTGTCCCTGGCGGAGATATCGGGGCCGCGTATATAAGTACGGTAGACCGGAAAGCATGCGGTAACCTCGATCATCGCCTGCCGCAGCTCCTTCCTCGGGAGGTCCCGCCCGCGGCGGTCCTGTTCCGCGATGCTGCCGAGGTATTTCCCCAGCGAATGCATCTCGCCGGCGAAATGCGCCTCCATGACGAGTTTCCTGCACCTGTAAACCAGGTCTCCGAAATTCGTTTTCCTCCCTATGAAGCGCGCATATATTTCGTCAAGCTCACGGACTCCGCGGGCGCTTATGAAAACACCGTTCACCGCGTTCAGGAAATCGTATCCGGTCGTGCCGTTAACGGGCCACTCCGGCGGGATATCCTCGTCTCCCTGCAGGATCTTCTCCACCACCGTATAGAAGCATCCCGCCGTTTCCGCACCTGCTTCCGCCGATCCGGCGATACGGTCCCGAAGGGTGGTAAGGTAACCGAGCGGATCGGAAAGACCGTCGATGTGATCCACCCTCAGGCCGGTGACTTTTTCTTCCCTGGCAAGCCGCAGTACCAGATCGTGCGTGGCGTTGAACACCTCGAGCTCTTCGACCCGGAGGCCGACCAGGTCGCTTATGGTGAAAAACCGGCGGTAGTTGATCTCCTCGTTTCCGAACCGCCAGTAGGACAGCCAGTAATGCTGCTCCGACAAAAGGCGGTCAAGGAGTTCGAGACTCGCAGGTTCCCCCTTGCGCCCGTTGAAGATCCGGATGTTCTCTTCGAGAAACGACCGGACCTCGGGACGGTTCCTGTAGAGGCGCCCGAGTTTCCGCTTGATCGATTCCTCTTCCGCAGTCCTTGCGGCCGTGTAGGCAGGTTCCGGCGCCGCCGTATCCTGCAGGCGGTCGATGGATGCGATGAGTTCCCACAGTTCCCGGAACGACGGCGAGTCCCGCCCGTAGGTTTCCTCCACTGTCTCTATTCTGTGCGACAGGATCCTGTTGCAGGATTTTACGCATACGGGAAGTTTCATCCCGGAATAGCGGACGATGAACCCGCTTTTGTCGAGGGACAGGGTCAACTCCCGGTTTTCGAGGACGTCTCCATACGGGCCTCCGAGGATGGGCAAAAGGATTTTTCTTTCCAGCGCCTTTTTCGAAGGGAGCCAGTCGATGTCGAAGAACCTGGCGTAAGCCGAGCCCACGCCCCTTTCCAGCACGTCCATCCACCAGCGGTTTTCGCTGCCTGCGGCCATGTGGTTGGGGACGATGTCCAGGAGAAGCCCCATCCCCTTGCCGTTGAGGGTGGCTGCCAGCGTGTCGAATTCTTCCCCGGAGCCGAGGTCGGGATTGAGCCTCGACGGATCCGTCACGTCATAGCCGTGGGAACTCCCCTTGCGAGCCATGAATAGGGGAGACACATATACGTCCGTTATGCCGAGCGCGTCCAGGTAGGCGAGGATCTCCTGCGCGTCCTTGAACCGGAACCGCGGGCTGAATTGGAGACGATAGGTGGTGACGGGGATCCGCAGGATGCCCACGTGGTCACTCCCCCCGGACCCTGATGTGCAATTTATCCCCCAGTTCGCAGAATGCCCGCACCCACTCCCCCGCGTTCCCGTCCCCCCTGCCGGCCAAAGCGAGGTATTCGGGGTAAACGGTTTGCAGCATCTCGTAGAAGATGTTCTGGGCTTTCCAGAAGTTCGCGGGGGTGGGCAGGGCCATGCCCATTCCGACAACGGCATCGAGGGAGAGCAGGAGGAAAAGTTCGGCGGGTGAAGCCCGTAATCGCGCGGCAATACGTTCCGCGGCCTTCTCGAAGTCGTACGCCAGGCCCGTTTCGTCCGAGAGGGGTATGCCGGTTTCCGCCGATTCGTCGAGCAACGCGCGGATCTTTTCCGCATCCGGTTCTTCTGCTTCCAGGGCCGCCTTCAAGTCCGTTCCTATGGCAAGTTCCGCCGCGGCGCTGAAAGAGCGCGGAACGGGATGCCCCACTTTCGAAAGGAACCGCACGAGCTGGGAGTTCTGTTCATAAACCCGGCGGTAGGCGGCAAGGGCGTCGCCCTGGGATTTTTGCAGAAGTTTCTCGAGTATCTTCCGCTGATGGTCCCGAAACAGGAGCTTGAGGGAATAGGTGCTGCCCCCGAAAGCCCGGTCGACCGCACGGAGCGTCTCCGGCAGATCGGCGCTTCGGAAAGCATCGCCTATTTCCCGCAGGACGGCCTGGTAGGCCTCCTCCCCGGCGAATTCCCGGATTCCGCCGCTCACGTTGTGGTCGCCGAGGTGAAGTACGCCGAACGTGAATCTCCCTTCTTCCCGCGTGATCGCGGATGCGATCTTCGCCTTTCCGAGCGCAAGCCGCGCTTCTCCCGATTGAAGGGTCCGGAAATCCTCCCGCTCCACTTCGTAGCAATAAAGCCTTGCGCGGTCCTCGTAGGTCTCGAAAAGAGTGCTGACGGCATAATGGGCGCCTACCTTCCGGAGGTCGAGCATGGCGGGCCGAACGAATTTTTCGTAGACTTTCCTTCCGTTCCCGTGCGCGGGAACGTTGCTCTTCGCCAGTTCGAGCCGCTCCAGGAACCCGGATTCCAGCCCCCCGCCGAAGAGCCCTTCGGCGAGCTGCAGGGCCCTTCCCGCGTATTGCAGAACCTGAACCGTCTCGATGCCGGAAATCTCGTCGAAAAACCAGCCGCAGCTCGTATACATGAGCTGGGCGTGCCGCTGGAGTTCCAGGAGCGAAAGCGCAGTGACCGACTGGGCAGGCGTGAGCTTGCGATTTGCATGCCCGGCGAGGAACTTCGAAACGTTTTCAGGGGAGCGGTCGAGGACGACCTCTATGTAGCCGTCCCGGGCCACCCAGGGATTTTTCAGCAGCTTCTTTCCGGCGTCCTCGAAGCGTGAGGATAGCTCGTCCCGAAGGGAATCGAGCGCCTCGCGAAGCGGCGCCCGCCACTGCTGGGTCCAGCCGGGGTGGGCGCCCGAGCTGCATCCGCAATCGGCGCGCCAGCGCTCTATCCCGTGCATGCAGCTCCACGAGGTGTTTTCGACGATCTCCGCTTCATGCGAAGGGGGATGCAGCTCGAGGTATTCCCCATAGTTCGTGATGTGCGCATCGCCGTTCGAACCCAGGTGTTGAAGCGCATACGACAGGGCCATATCTCCCCATCGGTGATGATGGCCGAAGGTCTCGCCGTCCGTCGCGATATGCACAAGCCTGTCATCCGTGGAAGGGTTCCCGGGAAATCCTCCCATGATCCGTTCGGCGAAGGTCTCTCCCCGGGTGAGCAATCTCTCGAAGGCGACGGCCCTGGAAATCGGTCCGTCGTAGAAAAACAGCGCGATCTTCCGTCCGGATGGCAGCCGAAGATCGTAAGGGAGCGTCGGGTCGATCCGCCCGCCGCTTGCGTCCTGCCACTCGCGGCTGCCCTTTTTTCGCACGCGGCTTGCCTGGTGGGGAGCCAGGATCGTGAAACGGATCCCCATTTTCCTCATGATCTCCAGGCTTTCGATGTCGACTGCGGTTTCGGGAAGCCACATCCCTTCCGGTTTGCGGCCGAAGCGCCGCTCGAAGTCCCGTATCCCCCAGAGGATCTGGGTGTGCTTGTCGCGCGTGTTCGAAAGCGGGAGTATCACGTGGTTGTATGCCTGTGCCATCGCGGAGCCGTGGCCGGAAAAGGTCTTCCTGCTTTCCCGGTCCCCCGCCAGGATCGCCTGGTATATTTCCGGGTCTTTCTCCTCGAGCCAGGACAGCAGGGTGGGGCCGAAATCGAAGCTGATCTTGCCGTAATTGTTGACTATTTTATCTATCATGCCTTCGCCGTTCAGGATGCGCGAGGCTGAATTAGGCGCGTAGCACTCGGAGGAGATCCGCTCGTTCCAGTCGTGGTGCGGGTAGGCCGAGTCCTGCCGTTCGATCGCCTCCAGCCAGGGATTCTCCCTTGGCGGTTGGTAGAAGTGGCCGTGTATGCATACGTACTTGTCCATGCCCCTTGCCCTTCATTCCTTCGACAGGAGGACGAACGACCACGGGTTCAACGTCAGAGCCGCCATCCCGCGGGATTCGATCCTCTCCGGGGTCGCACTTCCGCTTCCTTTCCACCGCGCGTCGGAGGAATCCAGGAGTTTTTTCCACGCCCCTGCGGGCAGCGGAAGTTCGATGGAAACGGCCGCATCGCCGAAGCGATAGGCCGCCGCCGCCTGGGAGGGGCCGTTCCGGCGTCGTACGTGGAGCACTTTTTCCGTTTCGTAAGCCGTCGCTTCCATATCTTCCTTGCTCGATAGCGACAGGGCCGGATGCCCTTTCCGGAGGCCGATCAATTCCCTGTAGAACTCCCGCAGAACGCGGTTGCGCTTTCCTTCCGCCGGCATGCGGTCGAGCCGGGACCGCTGGAACGTATCTTCGTCCTGGGGATCCGGCGGTTCTCCTCTCCACCGGAATGCGGCGAATTCCTCCTTCCTCCCTTTTCGGACCGCTTCGACAAGGTCCTTGTCCGAATGGCCGATGAAGTAGAGGAACGGGGCGGTCTCCCCGTATTCCTCGCCCATGAACAGGAGTGGGAGGAAGGGCGAGAGCAGGACCACACCGGCGGCGAGCTTCAGTGCTTCGAAGGGAACAAGGCGGCTCAGCCGTTCACCTTCCATGCGATTACCCACCTGGTCGTGGTTCTGGGAAAAGACGACCAACCTGGAAGCCGGAACATCGCGCGACGAATTGCCGTGCCGGCGGTTCCGATAGGCGGAATATTGCCCCGAATAAACGAATCCGTCCGTATGGGCCTTCGCAAGGTCCCCGATGGTTCCGAAATCCCGGTAATACCCGTCCTTTTCTCCGGTCAGCAGGGTGTGCAGCGCGTGGTGGAAGTCATCGTTCCACTGCGCATCCAGCCCGTGCCCGCCGGCCCCCCTTGGAGTAACCGCCCGCGCGTCGTTCAGGTCGCTTTCCGGGATAAGATGGATTTTCCGTTTTTCCCTTGCGGCCAGATCATGGACCGCATCCGCCAAATCCGCCAGGAATGGATATGCGCTGAAGTCCATGATTCCGTGGATGGCGTCGATCCGCAGGGCGTCCACGCGGAAATCGGAGAGCCAGTAGAGCGCGTTCTCGATGAAGTAGCGCCTGACCTCGTCGCTGCAAGGCCCGTCGAAATTGACGGCCGATCCCCACGGTGTCCGGTACCGGTCGGTGAAGTACGGACCGAAATCCGCCAGGTAATTCCCTTCGGGGCCGAGATGGTTGTATACGACGTCGAGAACGACGGCCAATCCCTGCCGGTGGCAGGCTTCCACGAGACGTTTCAGTCCGCCCGGTCCTCCGTAACTGTTCTGCACGGCGAAAGGATAAGCCCCGTCGTAACCCCAGTTGCGGTTCCCGGGGAACTGGGCCGCCGGCATGATCTCGATCGCGGTGACGCCGAGGTCTTTCAGGGACGGAAGATGAGGAACGACGGCATCGAAGGTCCCATCGGGCGTGAATGTTCCTATGTGAAGTTCATACAGGATATATTCTTCGAGCGGGAGGCCGGCCCAGTGCACGTCCTCCTGCCGGATCGTGGCGGGATCCACCACCTGCGAGGGTCCGTGGACCCCCTGCGGCTGGAATCGGGAAGCGGGATCGGGACGCTCCGTTCGCCCGTCGAGGCGGTAGACGTAAAGGGATCCCGGCTCGATCCCGTCCAGCACTGCGCCATGGTACCCTTGCCCCTTCCTCGCCAGGGCCTCCGTACGTTCCCGCGTGGATAGAATGCGCACCTCTACTTTCTCCGCCTTGGGCGCATATACGAAAAATGCGCAACGGCCGCTCCCCATGTAGGTGGCACCCAGGCGAAATCCGTTTTCCATCCAGGCGGTTCCTATCCCACCCCATCCGATATTCCACTCACTAAGATGAGAGGCGCGCCTTGCTGATTCGTGTCCTTTCCTGAAACTTGCGAGTTTCATCGCCTGTCTACTTCTATGAAGAATGCCGGGAAAAAGGAGACGAGGCGGCATGGCCCCTTTCGAGGTGAAGGATTGCGCGCTGCTCGTCCGGACGAGCGGCCTGCCCCCGGCGATGAGCATGCGTGAGTTGCGGGAACGAATCGCCGTCTGCGGGGAAGGGGTGCTTTACCATCACTTCTGCGAAACGACGCTCCGGCCGACGTTCGACGATCCGGATTACCGGAACGACTTCGCGGTCTGGATCAAGCGGTACCTGGGCGACCGCGTACTGGCGGAGCGGCTGGGGATCCTGGACCCGTACGCCGCATCCGGCATGGATGAGATGAGAACGGTTACCCTCGACATCATAGACGACCGGCTCGGGGAGTTGCCGTACGTCCCCTGGGTGAGGCACGGCGATGAATTCCTGTTCATGGAAGCCACGACCGTCGTCTTCGACACCGGGGATTTCATCCATGCTCCGCTGGACCTGGCCCCCGCCATCCTCAGGATGACGAACGGGAGCATCTACTACCACTTCCTTGAAGCCTTGAGACGTCCGCCGGTGGGAAAGGACGATTTTTCGGCATGGCTGTCGGAGGCAGGCAAGGAATTCGAGCCTTACCTCAAGGCGCTTGCATCGATCGACTTCCAGTTCCACAACCTCGCCCACCTTCGCAAGGAACTGGCGCGGGTCCTGTTGCAGGTGAAGGAAGGCATATGAGCTCCTCCCTTGCCGCCTATGAGCCGATCGTGGGCTCCTCCGTCGTCGGGCAGCTGCGGCGGCTCGGCGAAAAACTTGCCGGGCAACGGATCGTCCACGTGAATTCCACGCGTGAAGGGGGCGGAGTCGCGGAGATCCTGGACTGGATGATCCCGCACATGCAGGACGTGGGGGTGGATGCCTCCTGGGAGGTTATCCACGGCACTCGCAGGTTCTTCGAGATCACCAAGGCGATCCACAACGGCCTCCAGGGGAAGCCTGTCGACATTCCGAAAAAGGACTGGAGGACCTACCAGGAGGAAAACGAGACTAACGCGGAGCGGCTTCGTCCGCTGCTGGCGGAAGCGGACTTCGTCGTCATCCACGATCCCCAGCCGGCTTTCCTGCTGAAACTGTGCTCAAACAGGAAGGGGAAATGGATCTGGCGCGCCCACATCGACATAAGCCATCCGTTCCGGCCCGTCTGGAAAGTCCTGCGCACATACGTGGACAAGTACGACGCAAGCATCTTCTCGATGGCTCAATTCGCCCAGCACCTGCCGATCCCGCAGTTCCTGATCCCGCCGAGCATAAACCCTTTAAGCGAGAAGAACCGTGATTTGACCCCGGCGGAGCTTGAGAGCGTCCGCGCGGAATTCCGGCTCGACCCGGAGCGGCCGCTGCTCGTCCAGATCTCACGGTTCGACCGGTTCAAGGACCCGGTCGGGGTGATCCGGGCGTACCGGCTGGTGCGCAACGTGGCTCCCGTACAGCTCGTCCTGGCCGGAGGAGGGGCGACCGACGACCCCGAAGGGAAGGCGGTATTCGACGATGTGATGGAGGCTGCGAACGGGGACCCGGACATTCACGTCCTCCTGCTCCCGTCGGACGCGCACAAGACCGTCAATGCCCTCCAGCGCCTGGCGGAGATCGTCCTTCAGAAATCGACCCGTGAGGGGTTCGGCCTAACCGTCACGGAAGGGCTTTGGAAGGGTAAACCCGTGATCGGGGGAGACGTCGGAGGGATCCGTATCCAGGTGACCAATTATCAGACCGGATTCCTCGTCAACACTCCCGAAGGAGCGGCGCACAGGATCCGGTACCTGCTGCACCACCGTGACCGGATGAAGGAAATGGGCGAAAGGGGCCGGGAGTTCGTCCGGGAGAATTTCCTGCTTACCCGGAACCTGCGGGATTACCTTGCCTTGATGCTCACGATCCGGGGAGGGATGGTGGAGCGTACTGTTTACGTTTAGCCTTCTCTGTTCGCAATGCTTCCCACAGCGGCGAAGCATGATGAGAAATGCGGGCTCGCTACCGGCCGCGTCCGGGGTAAGATGGAGCGGATGAATCCCGTTCCATCCCCTTCGCCTTTATATGTCGAAGTGGCGGTCCCGCTGCCGCTCGACCACACGTTCACTTACCGGGTTCCGCCAGGCGCGGAGGAGCGTGCGAAGGTAGGCGTCCGCGTCCTCGTTCCGTTCGGGCCGAGGAAGGTCGCGGGCCTGATCGTCGCTTTGGCGGACGGCTCCTCCCTCGCCGGGCGGGAAGCGAAATCCGTCATTTCCTTCCTCGACGAGGAGCCGTACGTAACGCCCCGCCACCTGGAGTTCCTTTCCATCGCCTCCCGCGAATGCCTTGCGCCGCTGGGCGAAATGCTGCGCGCCGCGCTTCCCCGCGGCCTTCCCCGGAGAGACATCCCCTCCGGGCCCCGCACGGAGACGGTCTTCCGTCCGGTGGACGGCGGAAACGACGGCGACACGACCCCGAAGCAGCGGGAGGTCCTTTCCGCCGTGCTGGAGGCCGGCGAGATATCCGCCGCCGATCTCTCCGCGCGCATTCCGGGCGGGGCGGAGGCCGCGAAGAGGCTGGCTGCGAAGGGACGGCTCGCCGCGGCGGTGCGGGAGAAACCCGTCGGGCTGCATGAAATGCACCTCCCCGACATGACGGGGGAGATCGTCCCCACCCCGCACCAGGAAGCGGCGCTCGTGAAAATAGGAGTAGCGCTCTCCTCGGAGAAGTTCGCAGTCTTCGTGCTGCACGGCATAACAGGTTCCGGGAAGACGGAAGTCTACCTGCGGGCCGTTGAACAGGTCCGGCAGACGGGAAGGCAAGCGGTTTATCTCGTGCCCGAGATCGCGCTGACTCCCCAGCTTCTCGGCCGGGTCGCCTCCCGGTTCGGCGGCGGCGTGGCCGTACTTCACAGCGGGCTCTCGCCTGCGGAGCGGGCGGCGCAATGGCGCAAGGTCCGGGCCGGCGAGGTTTTCTTATGCGTCGGCGCGCGGTCCGCCGTCTTCTCGCCATTCCCTGCACCCGGGCTTTTCATCGTCGACGAAGAGCATGACGCCGCTTACAAGCAGGAAGACGGGATCCGCTACCAGGCACGGGATCTGGCGATCCTGCGGGGGAAGCTGGAGAACGCCGTCGTCCTGCTGGGCTCCGCTACCCCTTCCGCGGAATCGATGCAGATGGCTCGGGAAGGGGAGGCGGCGCTGCTCTCCCTGCCGGAGCGGATCGGCGGAAGGGATCTGCCGGAGATCCGGATCGTGGACCTGAAAAACCGCACTTCCCTGCGGGGCGCGGACCGCTATTTTTCCCCCGAACTGGAGGAGGCCGTCGAGGAAACGATGGGCCGGGGTGAAAAGGCCATGCTCTTCCTCAACCGCAGGGGATATGCGCCGGCCGTCACCTGCCTCGATTGCGGACAGACGGTTCAATGCCGCAACTGCCGGGTGACCCTTACCTTCCACCAGCAGCACGACGCGCTGTTGTGCCACTATTGCGATGCCAGGACATCCCCTCCGGAGAGGTGCGCGGTGTGCGGCGGGCACAAGCTGGCACAGGTAGGGATCGGCACGGAACGGCTCCTTGCGTGGGCCTCCAAACGCTGGAAGGATGCCCGTGTTGCCCGCCTGGATTCCGACATAAGCCGCAGGAAAGGAATGTACGGAGAAATCCTTGCCCGTATGCATTCCGGGGACGTGGACATCCTTGTGGGCACCCAGATGATCGCCAAGGGACACGATTTCCCGGAGGTGACGCTCGTGGGTGTGCTTCTCGCCGACCTGTCCCTTTCCTTCCCCGATTTCCGGTCCTCGGAGCGGACGTTCCAGATACTGACGCAGGTGGCGGGGCGCGCAGGGAGAGGGGACCGGCCGGGAAGGGTGATCGTCCAGACCCTTTCCCCGGAACATGTCTGCATACGCGCGGCGGCCGCACACGATTTCGCCCGTTTCATGGAGGAGGAACTGGCGGGGAGGAAAGCGCTGGGCTACCCTCCCTTCGGTCGTATGCTTCTGTTGCGCCTGTGGGGGCCGAAGGAAGACCGTGTCCGGCAGGCGGCGGAGGAAGCGGCGGAAGAGCTGTCGAAGCCGGTGTCCGCCGCGGGCATCGGCCTGTTGGGCCCCGCCCCGTCCCCCATTTCCTTCGTGAAAAAGAAGCACCGGTTCCAGATCCTTTTGAAGATGCCCCCGCGGTTTCCCGTCGGGGATTTCTTCCCGCCGCTCCTTCGACCCCTGCGCGACCTCGTCCGCAAGCACGGCGTCCGCATCGAGGCCGACGTCGACCCGTACCACATGATGGTTTAACGTCCCCGGGAACCCGCTCCGTAAATCCGCTGACTTTCGAGCCCGCAGCATCCGCGGCACGGGGAGAGCGAGAAAACCCCCGGTTCGGCGTAAATGGAAAATAAAGACGGGGAGGGGAATAAAATCCGGATCGTTGTTATGGCATTGAAGATGGCGCAACACGTAAAATACACGGAACCGAGGGATGTCGATCGCATACCGGATGGAATGGAGGTCGGCGGTGGCCGATGCCGCTTTATCCAGGGAAGAACAGCGCCGCCTCGCCGAACTTGCCGGAAACGGGGACATGTCCGCATGGGAACTACTTTACGATGCGTATAACGAGGCGATAAAGGGGTACTTTCGGTGCCGCGTTTGGGACGAAAGCGCTCATGAAGATCTTTGCCAGGACACGTTCATCTATGCGTATAAAAATCTGCTTGGGGGCAAGTACAAGTACGAATATGCCTTTTTCACTTTTCTTCGCAATCTGGCGGGATTCGTCTATTTGCGTTACTTGACGAAAATGAAAAAGGGAATGATCGACTTCGCTGAAAGAAACCCGCTTCCCCGGCCGGCATTCAGCACGCCCGTCCATCCGGATCCCCAGACCTCCCTGTTGATGATCCAGGCGCTCTCGGAGTGTTCAGTCAAACCTCATCAGGCCATTGCCTTCGGGTTTGTCAAGCTGCTGCATTGGAAACCGCGATTTTTCCTGAAAAACAGCGAAAACCGCCGATTGGGGGATCTCCTCGAAAGCCTGATCGATATCCACCATCAATCGTTCACTGGCGGTTTTTCCGATCCTTCGGAAATGGTTTCCCGCGCGGCCTACCGCAATTGCTGGGAGGGCACGAACCGATCCCTTGAGAGAACGGCCCGGGAAGTTTATGTCG
The DNA here is from genome assembly GCA_016218975.1 of Deltaproteobacteria bacterium. NCBI lineage: Bacteria > Pseudomonadati > Myxococcota > Myxococcia > Deltaproteobacteria bacterium. The sequence goes on along the minus strand of JACRCO010000071.1, from coordinate 19,705 downwards.
AGAAGGAATACCTCGACATCAGGGATTTATGCGGGGACGGGAAGGTCCGCGATATCCCGCTGGGAAAATTCATCACCGCCGAAGATCGGAGGGAGTCTTCCATTTACGACTGGTGCCATAAAGTGAAGAAAAGGATCAAGGAGGAATTCGACGTCGAACCGCAGGGAGACGAGTTGACGCCGGAGATCGAGCGATGATCGCGCACCTGACGCTTAAGGAAATGCAGGCATATGTCCGGGATCTTGTTTCCGGAGAGGAAGCTTTTCGCGCTGAGGTCCACATGGCTTCGTGCGACCTCTGCGCGGGCAAGGTTCGGCGATGCTTTCTTATCAAGGAATGGTTCGGCGAGGTCTGGGAATGGTGGACATCCGGAGGCGTCGGACCCGATGCTTCGAAACGGGCGATTCAGGGGTTCCTTCCTGCATATGCCGGGGATACCCGGATCGCTGCGAGGATCGCTTCCTGGGTTGAGAAATTCGGTGGAAAGGTTCGAAGTCCTGTCCGGTTTCTGCTTGACGCGCGAGGGAGAATCGCGAAAGGCGCCGGAGAGGAGCTTGAAAATATCTTTTCGGGGGGGCCGAATCCGCTGTTTGCTACCGTATCACAAGGCCGTATCCGCGGCGCAGGGGGATCGGAGGTCGTCACGGTGGAAACGGGCGGGCCGCCATGGATGAAAATAACCGCCAGCGCCGCTTCGCGTACAATCTCGGTTGCATCACAGATGCTCGATGAACCATGGCCCATCGTCCTCCTCGTCCCGGAGCATGGGGGGGAGCCTCTGATCGGCGCATTTAGGGCGGTTTCGCAGCCGGGAGGGGATATTCTCGTGACCGAATTCGAAGGCGTCCCCGACGGTGAGTACAGACCGTTTTTGATATGAAATCAGCTTTCGTCAGGTTCCGGATGGGGGATCTTGCGGTCTCCTACCGAAAAGCTTCCGCGGTAAATTATGTCCTTTATCACTGCGGCATTCCCGTTATTTCCGATTTTGTCGTTCGGAATGAAGGTCATTCGCCCGTTACCCCGGTCGTGGGGTTCGAGATTCCGGGGTATGGAGAACGGTGGGAACGGCGCCTGGGCCCGATACTTCCCGGGGGAAAAATCACGGTCTCCGGGATCTCCCCGGTCCTCCGATACGAAATCCTTGAAGGGCAAGAGGGGAAAAAGAACGGGAGGCTGGATTTTTACATCGACGGCCGGAAGGCTCGGACAGATGATATCCCTATTCTCGGATTCTATGAATGGCCGTTGGCCTCAGAATTCCGTGCGAGCCTTGCGGCGTTCGTTCAGCCTTCCCACCCGGTCGTTCAGCATATTCTCCTGGATTCGGCGGATCGGCTGGGCGCCGATGCGTCCTCCTACCTGTTCGATCCGTTTAGAAGGGCTGGGTGGGTCGGCGGAACCGAAGGTGTAAACAAAGCTCTCTACGATTGCCTTGCCCGGGAATACCGGATCCGGTATGCGTTCGAACCCCCGAGTTACGAGCGGGACTGCCAGGTCATCCGCCCTCCGCATGTAATCATTCCGTCCGTCGAAAAGAAAGCGGGTGTGGGCACCTGCATCGACCTTTGTCTCCTGTTTGCGTCGTGCCTTGAAAGCGTCCGTCTTCAGCCGTTGCTGATCGTCGTCCGGGAGGGAGAGAGCTTCCTCCATTGCCTTCTCGGGTGCTGGACCGATCTGTCCGAACGATTCGAACCGGTTGTGACCGATCCCGGACGGTTGATCGATGCGATAAGGAAGGCGAAACTGCTACTCCTTGAAGCAACCGGAGTGACGGGAAGAGCAGGGAAGGTTCTTTCGTTCAATGAGTCCGCAGGCCTTGCATGCGAACTTCTCCATGAGGACCGATTCCTCTTTGCCGTCGATGTCGCTGCGGCGCGCCAGACGGTGGCGCCTCTCCAGTTTCCGTTCCAGCCGGGAGCGGTCGAGGTGATTAGGCGAGCGGAAGTTATCGCCCGGGAGGAAGGATACGCCACTCTCGAGACACGGCACCTTTTCGGTAGTTTCCTGTTGTACGAGGGGGCGGAAGATCCTTTTATGGAACAAATTTTTTCATATTTAGCTGCCGACCGGACGTTCCTCCTCGGAATATACAGGAAAATCTCGAGGGCAGGCATCCGCACGAAGGGTGCTATCCCGCGGCCGACCCTGAACTACCGGCGTGTACTTGAGGACGCCCGCTTCGTAGCCGGCGACGAAGGGCGGAAGTTCGTGGAGAAGAAGCATCTCTTTTACGCTTTGCTGCTGTCGCCGAGCGCGTTTGTGGACCGGTTCTTCCGCGAGGCGGGTACGAGCCGGGGACAAGCCAGACAAATGTTCCAGGGGAAATATTCGTGGACGAAGAAAATCCCCGAAACCCTGTTCGAGTGGACCGGGGACGGAGAAGGGTGATCCATGCGCGGGTAGATATCATTCGCGCTATGGAAGTGTTGGATTTGTCCCCTGCGCCGATATCTTTATCGTAACCGACCTGTTGCGAAGACGTTCATTTCTCGTCCTGTTTGAATACGGAGGGGAATATTCGCCGTATCCCGTTGCCAGGAAGATCCCGGAGGGGAGGGAGGCAGCCGAGCGCATCGACTCGATCACGGCGACGGCCCGGGCGAGCGAGAGGGACATATTGTCCCTGAAATACGCGCCATCCGGAACCGGATTGCTGTCCGCATGACCGATCACGGTTATGGAAATCCGTTCCTTGTATGGTTCCAGTCGGCGGGCGAGGGCGGCGATGGATTTTTTCGCCTTGCCCTTGAGTCGGACCTTCGAAGAAAAAAGTCCGTATTCGAATGTGATATCGAAACCCGAGTTCCTTTTTGTTACGATTCCACCGGGGATGTCGAGCACGATGGATTGCAGCACGCCGGTTGCCGAAGCGGGGATTCCGTCGGCGTAAGATCCGCCGACCTTGCCGGAAACGGTTTCGTTGCGAACGCCCGATTCCGTGAAACGGATTTTCAGAAAGATACCCGCGGCGAGAAGGACCAGGACCCCGCAAACTGCTGTTGTGGATGTGAGCAGGGATCGCCGTGAGAATCCCCTCTTTCTGATTTGCGAAATCCGCCTCAAGCCGGCCTGATATTCTGGATTGCCCGGTTCCATGCGGGACGCCTTCGTCCACAATTCTTCCGCTTCGAACAGCTTTCCCTGTTGTGCCTTGATACGGGCGAGCAGGTCGAGAACCGAGGGGTGTTCTACTTTTCCTCCGGTTTCCGCAGCGAGCAGGTTCTCCGCTTCAGTGTAACTCCCTTTTCTTGCAAGGCTGGCCGCCCGGGAAATCAAGGCGTTCCGAATGAGAGGGGCTAACGCGGCGGATATCGGATCTACGCTCATGCTACTTTCCTACGGTCGAAAATATTTCACGATCCTTGTCTCCCGGGGGCAGCAATCCCCAGAGTTGGCGCACTGCGGCCTTGAGGGATTCTAGATCGCCGGTATTGATTGCCCTCCGGCCTTGCGCAATGTAGTTTCCGGCCAGGTCCTGGTTGCTCATCGTCGATCTTCGGTTTTCCAGATGATCGAGACATCCGACCCACCATCCGGGCTGGCGGAACAGAATGGTTATCCCCAGCCGTTCCAGTTCCCGGACCTTAAGCGCGAGATGGTCGGCGTCCCGTGTATCCATCACGGTTCTGACCTCGCGCTCCAGATCGGTGAAAAGTCTCTTCTCGTCGGGTTTTACACCGAAATCGTTATTGTTGACGATTTTGCGTTCCTCCTCGATCTCCCGCTCCGCGTTCGACACGAGGGATGGCCACTCTATCGCATCCTCGACCTCGTCGATCGCCGACATGAGGTCGAGAAGTCTCTTTTCGCATTTGACGGAGGCGTCGCGGTCGGTGCGTGATGCGGCCAGCGATTTTTCCACGTCCTGGATCATTCTCTCTTCGTCGATTTGTTGCAGGATGCGCCGGGCGTCGCCGTCAGAGATTCCGCGGGCTTTCTCACGGACGGTCTCCAGTCTCTTTTTCTGGATTTCAAGCTCCTTGGCGATTTCCTCTTGGTTCCTTTTGTCGCTGTAGCCGTTCTTATTGAATTTCAACTCGTATTCTTCATCGAGAATGGGGATGTAGGCTTTCGCGACCATTTGACGGGACTGGTCGATATGGATTGTTACCTCGACGTCGCTGCCTGCCGGAACATCCCGGGTTATTTGATCTCCGTAAATTTCGAGAGTCCCGATATACTTGTTTCGGTTGGCCCGGGCTTTCTGCCCCTCCATCAAGGGGATCTTGATGATATGTTCCTTCACCCCCTTGCGGACTTCGAAGGCGGATTTCAGATCGGTTTTTCTCCTTACCGGCAGCGGCGTGCCTTTTTCGAGCACCCAGTTCATATCATTGTTGACCAGTGCGACTCCCACATTGTGGGGTAGAGGAGGGTCGACGATTTCAATCGCTACCGTGTATGCGAAGTTGTCCGGCTGGCAATTGAGTTTCGTCCCCCTTGCATCGAACAATTCGATCGAGAACACATTCCTTCGTCCCTTCTCGGCCAGCACGTTCGTCCTGAATGTACCGTCGGGAGAAATTCCTATCCTGCCGCTTCGCCATTGCTGACGGCAGTCCGTGTTTATGAATTCGATCGTCAATCCGTCCGGAATTTCTCCATCGTATCCCCGGACGCGTCCCCAAACGAACGGTTCCGTGTCCGGGCCGCTGGGTTTGTATTCGAGATCGACGACATATTGTCCCTTGGCGGCTTTTATTGGGGTTGCCGATTCCAGCCGCTTGGTTCCCGCATAGATTGACGCCCCGTGGGTGACGACAGTGAGCGGATCGTTCGTGTATGACAAGGGGATTCCCAATCCGTCGTTGGTGTCCGAGAGAAGGTTTCTCAAGTAGGGCATCAACGTCGGACCACCCACGAGAAGTACCTTTTCGATGTCGGCAAACCCAAGCCGCTTTTCCGCCAACACTTTTTTACATAGATTGATCGAGCGGATTATTATCGGCCGGGCAAGCCGCTCCACGTCATCCCGCTTCAATTCGAACTCGAACGGCTTCGGATATTCATGGCAGATGAATGGGATGTCGATATACGCCTTTTCATCCCGGGAGACGCGGATTTTCGCATTTTCCGCGTAGCATTTCAGTGCATGGAACGCGCCCTCCCATTTCGGATTACCGCGTTGGAAATCAGGAAGACGATGTTCTTTGAGCAATGCCGGGACTAGGAGATCCTCGACGATTGCCCAATCGATAAGCTTTCCCCCGAGGTGATTATCGCCGTCATGATGCACGACGCGGATTTCGTCGTCCCGTACCTGCATGACGGCGGCGTCGAACGTTCCTCCCCCGAGATCGTAGACCAGCCAATATACCTTCTCGCTTTCGGTTTGAAATCCATAGGCCAAGGCGGCCGCGACGGGTTCCTGAATCAGGATGGTCGTGTGCAGGCCGGCTTGTTGGGCGGCCTGCCTTGTAGCTTCGCATTGCGGAAGTTCGAAGGCTGCGGGCACGGTGATCACCGCAGCTTCGATATCTTCCTTCAACTTCAGCCTCACGTCCGCTTTAAGGGATTTGAGAACTTCCGCCGAGAGGTCTTCGGGTTTCGATCGCCGTCCGCTCCGCCGAAAAACGTATTCGGTGTTCTCTCCCATCTGGAGCTTGAATTCGCAGAAGGCGTTTTCATGGTCTTTCATGAGGCCTTCCTTGGCGCTGCGCCCTACGATGATCCTCCCCCCCTTGTCGACCATCACGGCGGAAGGCGTGATCGGCTGACTTTCGTTGTTCAGGATGATATCGACCTCGGTCCCCCGGATAACCCCTATGCTGCTGTTCGTCGTTCCCAAATCGATTCCGAAGTCTATGGTCGTTCTGGACATGTCGGGTTTCTCCTTGAGTGGATTCCCTGATCCTCAATCCTTCGCTTTTTGCGGGGCCGGCGTTATTTCCGGAGTGCCCACGATGACTTCTCCCATCTGGATCATCTTGTTCATGCGGAAGACGGAGGGTTTGACCGTTTCGATAACGACATCACGGCTGATGCCCGCGGCGGGCTGAAACGCGATGACCTTCAAGCCGTATATACCCCCTTCCGGCATTGTGTCCCCCGTGTGATCCCGAATCTCGAATCCCGCCTGGACGAGCGTGTCCCAAACAGATTCGAGGTGACGAAAAGCACGCTTCATTTCTTCCTGCGGCCGCCCGGTTTGCGGGTGAACCATCCGCCTCTTCAATCTCCATAAACCGGTTCCTATCTCGGCGAACAACCGGTACTCATCGCGGCGCGCAGCATCGTCGGAATGGTTTTCTACCCCCTGGATGCCCTTCGATTGCGAATCGAGCATGCCCCGGCTTAGGCGTTCCATCGCACCGATCAGGTCGGCCGGCCATTCCACCGTGGGAATCTGAAACTCCTTCGGATGGTAAAGCTGTCTCAATTCCGCGGAAAACGCGCCGGATCTTGAGTGCCACATCGATTTCATGTCCTTGCCCGTCGTCATCGTGGAAATTCCATTTTCGTTCCGGTTAGTTGTTGTTCGGTCTTTCGCCGAATTGCCACCCTTCGGAAAGGAGTTGCTTGATCTGGGGGAATTCGTTCCTGTGGCTGAAAGGCTTGAAATCCGCATGTGCATTTTTTATGGCGCTCAGGTTGTTCTCATCGATCGATTTTCCGATCAGGAATCCGACGGCGCCGAACAAGATCATGAGCAATATTCCGGCCCCGCCGTGTCCGATTGCGCCGCACCCGGTCAATCCGCCTGCAACCGCTCCGCCGATCCCGCCGATAGCGGCCCATTCGGAAGCTTTCGCATGAGCCGCACGGCATTTCCCGCACCTGGGAACGACGATTCTGATGTGTCGCCAGGTGATATTCGTCCCGCCGATTGTCGGTGTTCGCTGAATATTGCCGTGCATCCTGACTTCGATGGAATGCGATTCCTCTTTCGGCTGCTTTCCGCAAAACCAACATGTATCATGGACTTTCCCGAATTCGTGATTTTCCTTTACTGTCCGCAAATCTTCCTTGATCTTGCTTTTGGCGGCTTCCCCGGCCGCGACTGCCAGCGCGATTTCAAGAAGTTCTCCGCACGTCTTCCAGTCCTTCGTTTCGACGCCGAAGGAGATGATGCAGGAATGAAGGGAAAGAGCAACCTCGTCATGAGCGGCTTCCCCGGAAGAGAAATCCTCCGGCAATATAGAGTCCATCACGGAAAGAACGGGCCTCGAATGCTCGATAAGATTCGATGCGATCGAATGTCCGTTACGGGCATTGACTTCCTTGTCTTTTTCCGCGGCCCTCGTCAGCGCTTTGATCCGCTGGCGAAGCGGATCGACGCCTTGCCGGAGAGCGTCGACGATGATTGGGGAACGGTATATCGATGAATTTCCGCCGGATTGCCGCCCGGAAAGAGCATCGTCCCACTTCTTGAGGATGGAATGATGTCTACGGATCTCCGGATCGTTTCCCTTTTCCGCTGCGGCGACGGCCAGCCGCACCGTTATGGAAACAAGGGCCGATGGAAGGGAAGTCCTTATTCTGCGGGCGGCTCCTGATTTAAGGCGCGGGTCATCGAGTTCCCGGATGCGAGTCGAAACGCGGCTCCAGAAACCTTCGCACTCGAGCACAGCCTTCCATTTCGCCAGGGCATCGTTCCAGTACGCCTCTCTTTGATGGATCTGGGTTCGCGAGAGAGGGAAAAACAGGGATTGTGCTTCGAGATCCAGGGCGGATGCATGAGCCAGGACGGCCAGATTGTGCGACGGAATGCCTTTTACGCCGTCCGTCCTCTCCCGTGCCGTCCAGATTTGTTTTGCCTTGTGGATATCCCCCCGCGAAAAGGCCACCATGGCTTCATCCGCCGTTCCCTTGTCCGACGGATTGGGCCAAATCCAGAAAAGTTCTGCGACAAGGCGCTCTTCCGAATCGCGGAGGCGATGTATGGATTCCCGAATGGTATCCAGGTCGGGCGGAGGATCCAGCGGAAGGTTTCCCATCGGGAGTTTTCCGCTGAACTTCGCCTCCATTTCCATTGCGTGGATCTGTTTCGATATCTCCCTTGGGGTTGCGTCCACGGGCAGGCATGCGACACGGAACGGATTCTTCCGGTAAAGGTCCGGTCGGCCCGATGCCAGAAGGATATCGGGACCGGATGACGGCCGGTCATCCCTTTTTTCCAAACCCGCTTCACTCACGCTTCACGCGCTCCGTCGGTATTCGCTCAGTATGCGATTCCCCTGCGCCAGAGTCGAACTTGATACTCGTGTTTCGTTCGAAGGTCCCTGCATTTGTTGAACGCTTCTTCCATGAGGTCCGCCGCTTCGGCCAGCATCTCCGCCTGTCGAGATAGCGCGAGGGCCTGATCTGCCATCGCCTTGGCCTGTTCCTCATCGGCGGGAGTATGAGTGCCCAGCGCGCTCTTGGACCACCCACTGGAATCCGCACCGCCGGAGGGTGATGTCTTTCCCCCTGTTCGCGGCTTCCACTTCAAAAGATCCTCCAGAAGGCTCTGCGCGTCCCTGTACCTGTGCTCCGGCCGGCGATCAAGAGCTTTTTCCAGGATCCGGTCGATGGTGGCGTCCACTTCGATGTTTAACCGGCTCGGAGGAAGCATCGGCCTCTCGAACGCTTCCGGATCGAACACGTCGTACCCGTCGGGATCCGCGTACGGAAGCCTGTCCGTCAGGAGAAGGTAGAGTGTGGCTCCGATTGACCAAACGTCCGCCGTGCACGAGTCGCTTTGCGGATCCTTGAATGCCTCAGGAGCTTTGAAGCAGCGTGTTCCGCGCGTGCTTGCCCTCAGGGTCAGCGGGTTCACCCGCTTGGCGAGGCCGAAATCGCTGACCCGGACGCGCAGTCCTGCCGCGTCGTACCCAACGAGGATGTTATGCGGCTTGATGTCCCGGTGGACGATCGGGGGATTCTCTCCGTGCGCGACGGAGAGGCCCCGGCAAACCTGCTTGATGATTTCCACCACGGACTTCAGCGGGACGAACCTCGCGCCGTGGGATCTCCAATACTGCTCGAGATTTCCTCCCGCAACGTACTCCATCGTGAAAAAACCGCAGATTCCCCTTGAGGTCTCGGTGATGTTGGCGTCGAATACCTGGACGATGTTCGGATGACTGATCCGGGAAAGCATGATCGCCTCTCCCAGCATTTGTTCCGTTTCTTCTATCGTCATACCGATCATCTTGAAAACCTTCATGGCCTGCCGTCCCAGGAAGCGATGCTTTACGCGGTAGACTTCCGCGAAGGCGCCTTCGCCAAGCAGGCGTTCGACTTCATACGTCCCGCGAATGATCTGTCCTTCCTGCATGAGACTCATTTCAATCCTCTGCCATGCTGATTCTCTCCAAAATATATACGCACCGCAGTAAAAGAATCTCGCTCCAATTGACTGAATACGATCGCCATGGAAATGTTGGAATGATATCAAAAATCTCCTGGGACGAGAAATCCCCTGTGGAGCACGTAAATCGGGAAGGGAAAGGCGGCGGCGGTTTCTGGCAGGGGTGGTGATGCGAAGGTGGTTTAAGCGTTTGAAATCAGTTAGTTGAGGGATCGATGGTTGGATGTGGCGAAGTTAATTTTTCCCCTATATAATTAGGCCGGTTCGGTCGAAAGCGATCCGATAATCCGGTGATCGAAACGAGATGTAATGTCTACTGACAAACCGCATCTTGCTCGCTCCGCAATCCTTGGTCTCGAGGCTGCCTATTTTACGGGAGCGCTATTCGGCGCGACCGGATTAATCCTCTTTACCTCCATGAAAAGCAGTGCGGATTTTGTCATTGGATTAGCATTTCTTGGAGTTGGGATGTTGTCTCAATATGCAAGCTGGCGTTCGTTAAACGGTCCCTCGACTGACCGGTTCAAGCCTTTCGGGTTTCGCGGGAAAATATGGCTTTCGGCCCCGTTCGCGGGTCTGGTCCTCGTTCTGCTGCTTCTCGTCGGAGCACTTGGGGTCACGTCCCCCGCGCATTGGATTCTTCCCTGTGCATTCGTTCTCGGAAGCTTGTTTTTTGCTTTCAAGTTCCGCGGGGGAATTAAGGATTTATCGGAGGACCGGGGGGGCGAAGAGGCAGCGACTTCAGGAAAGAAGACGGTTACTGCCGACGGCATTCGGGAAGCGCCGGACAAAGTATGGAGCCTGCGTGAATTTCCATGTCTTGCCGATGATGTTGTGGGGCAGCGGGTTGAGCCTGCGTCGGAGTCATCCGCCGCAGAAGCGGAGTTGCATGTCGAAGAAAAAGTAAATGATGCGACGGCCGATCAGGGGACCGATGAACGTCGAAAAACAGTGGCCGACCTGTTCAAGGTGATCACGCAACTGTTCTTTACCCGGGACGGAAACGGCGTATGGTGCGAGGCGAAGCAATTATCGGACCTGAGGAACGGAAATCGGATTGAAAATCCGTTGTTATTAATACGGCAAGGCGATCCGTCTTTCCTCCTCAAGGAGGAAGGAGGATTAGAAACTAAGTTATTGATGAATAAGGAAGGGGCGGAGTTTCTCATAAGGAATCCACGTGCCTTCGATCTCTTTCGGATGGAGGTCGGACGAATCTTGTCCGCGCTTGGAGACGAAGGATATTTTGGGCTCCTAAATGATCATATGGATCGCGTGGAAGATGAAATGACGAAGAAAGGGATTCCGTTCCGGGATGTTGTGGAGGCTCGATTGAAAATCCGGGAAGTATATGTCGGGCTAAAGAACAAGTTCTCATGCGAATGAATGTCTTTAAACAGTTTCTTTTCCTTCGGCAAACAGAATCGGCATGACCCGGTTCGACCGTCTTATCGATTTTTATTTGAATTCAATTCCCGGCGGCGACTCCGGTTACGGGAATGTGCGAAACGTTTTTGGTTCCATCCTCGCCGCATCGATACTTGTCGCTTCGTTCGGATATTATCTCTACAGGAAATATCCGGACTTGGGGGTGTTTGTCCGGGAACGGATCGGGAATGTCAAAAAAAGGTTTCCCGGCGACCGCAGCGTATTGACCCGGGTTGTGCCCGCTGCAATGATCGGGGTGTTCCTTATCGCCGTATTGTACTCCATCAGAGGGACCCGAAATGTGGGTTCCAGTCAAACGACGGGTTCCGATGCAGCGAGGGCGAAAACCGCTTTGCCCGGCAATTTGGTGGCGGATAATTCGATATCCGGGGATGTCGTCGGTGTCGCCCGAAAAACGGGATCGGTGGAAAAACCGACTCAGCTGGAAACGGCGGTTGATGAGGGAAAGGCAACCCGGTTGCCTCGCAAACAGAAAAAGGAGAAGGACCTGATTGCCCGTTCGGATTCCTCGAAGAGGCCGTCCGGAACCGCGGGAAGGGAGTTGATCGATCGTTACAGGGAACTTGGCGATGCATTCAGGGATGAAGGTCAATACGAAAAAGCGATCGAGATCTACGGCAGGATACTGAGCCTGGACAAGGATAACCGCGCAGCCAGGGAAGGGGTCGAAAAAGCGAGGAAGGCCGCTGTCGCCGAACAGACCCTCCGGCAGAACAGGGAGAAAAATACGAACGGAAAGTAATTCGAAATATCCCGAAGGAATTCGTATCCTGTTTCGAGGTTTGTCTAAAGGGTAGAAATGCAATCCGCTGACGATTACATGTTTATGGAGATACGGGCCTGAAAAAACCGAATATTTGCATCTTGCTCTTTCTGTTGATCGGTCTTTTTTGCCGGGATTCCCTCGGATCGGATTGGCGTCCGCTCGCCCTGGACGAGATAGAGATGCTTTTGTCCAACAGCGTGACGAGCAGGAGAGTGTCGGACCTTGTCAGGGAACACGGCGTCGATTTTCGCATATCGGAGGAAGTGGAGAACAGACTTCGGGGCCAGGGGCTTGACAATTCCGCGCTTGCGGCATTGCGCGAATCTTTCAAGGGGGAGGGTCCCAGAGGAGGAATTATCCGCGTCTTTTCCGATCCGGACGGGGCGGATGTTTTTCTTCGTGACGAGCCGAAGGGAGTAACCCCTCTTCGTCTGGCCGGTATTCATACGGGGCGGTTTATGCTCCGGGTCGGGGGCATGCGCGGATACGGAGAGGAAACCGTGGAAGGGGAAATAGGCGAAGGGGAAATAAAGGACGTCAATGTCGTTTTGAAACAAGGTGATTTCCTGCGGAAGGAAGAGCGCTCGTTCGCTGAGGAACCAATTTTCCCGGTCGAAAAAACGGAAATCGCCCCGGTAGGTAAATGGCGTCGCGCTCCAACGATGAAAGGAATATTATATATCGAAACCGAGCCCGCAGGCGGACAGATATATGAGAGAGGCCAGTTCAAAGGCAAGGCTCCGGTGGAAATGCAGCTCGGCGAAGGCCTCCATGTGCTTGTGTTCATCATGAGGAATTATGAGGTCGAGGCGATTCCGATTGTCGTCAGGAATGGGATAAACCGGCCGCTCACCGTCAAATTCATCCCAAGATAAATGGAGGGAATCATGGGACGCGTTCGTATGATTGCAATTCTGCTTTTTCTGCCGGCGGTTTTCGGTTGCGCCAGCTCCGGTGCGCTGGAGGCGCAGATCCAGCACCTCAGGAATGAGATCAACCGGGATATCAGTCGATCCGAGGAAAGGACGCGAAAGGACCAGAACGACCTGGAGGCGAGGGTTAGAAAAGACCTCGGAGAAGTCGATACGAAGAATCGGCGGGAGATCGGCGAATTGGGAAAGAGCGTCCGGACCGAGGTGCAGGAATTGAAGGAAACGCAGAAAAAATATTCGCTGGAGACGGACAGAACACTTCTCGATCATCAAAAGCAGATATATCAGGGCAAGGCGGTTCTCGACGATAGCGTTCGCCGGGTGTATCTGCTGGAGAAACTTGTAATCACTCCAGGTGTGGCGACCCCACAGCAGGTTCGGGAAGGAATCATTTTGTTCGTAGAGGGGAACAAGGCGACCATTTCCCATGGAAACGTCAACGGGATCAAGGCCGGGGATCGAATGGAAGTCGTGAAGAACAACGAGAAGATTGCGGTGATAGAGATCGAGACCGTTGAGCGTGAGAGTTCCAGGGGAACGATCCAGAAGGAAACCAAGAAAATATCGATCGGGGACAAGGTGGAACCGGAGAAAAAACCTTAGGGCATGGATAAAACATGACCTGTCGGTTTTTTTTCCTCCTTGGAATCGCCGTATGTGCCTTGGGGTGCGCCACCGCCGCCAGTGAATACCAAAAAGCGGCCAAGAACGGAACCATCGAGGCGTACGAGCAATTCGTTAAGGAGAACCCGGGAGACAACAACGTTGCGGATGCACGCGAGAGAATCAGGGAATTATCGACCGAGAAATCTTTCCACGAAGCGGAGCAAAGAAACACCAGGGAAGCCTATGCAACCTTCGCGAAAAATTTTCCTGACAGTGCGCTGGCCGCAAAGGCTTCATACCGCATAAATGAACCCGATGGGGAAGCGTTCCGCAGATCATGCGCAATAGGAACTGCGAACTCCTTTGCCGGATTTATCCACGACTACCCTGACTCTCCGCGGAAAAATCTTGTATCTGCCCGCATCGATTTCCTGAAGGCCGTTTCATCGGGAAAAATCGAGGATTACCGCAGATTCCTCGAAACGGCTAACGATAATATTTTTGCACCGGAAGCGGCGGCCGAGTTTCCATCTCTTTGGCTTGAGATGCTACATAAGAAATTCGGCCTGAAATCCGTCGGATTGCCGGAAGGCAGTGTAAATTCCACAGTAGGAACGACCGGAGCGAGCGCGGAACCATCGGCCCCCGACCTCTGGACGCATTACGATAGCGTGCGCAAGGACCTGATGCGGATCGGACTCGACGCTCCCGTAATGACAAAAGGTGAATTTTCCAAGGGCACCGATGCGCCTTTCGTTATCTCGGTGGAGACGAAGAAAAGCATTGAAAGGGTCTCCACAGCTGTTCAGGTGCTTTTTGGAGTCACGTCATCCGCACTGATTGCAGTGGGAAGCGGCGGCACGATGTATGGATGGATCATCCCGAAACAATACCAGAAGGAGACCCATAGTCTCACGATCACGGACCGAAAAACCGATACGGTATATTACAGCGATCTGGAGTCGCTCGACAGCCGGGCCGCAAAAGATCATGCCGCCAGAGCGGCAGGCGAACTCGGCGCTGTCGCAATTCCGATGCTGACCTTCGCATTGTGCAATGAATCGTCCTCCGTCCGCCAGGCTTCGGCAGAAGCTTTGTTACGGATCGGGGGACCTGTAACCCGGGACCTCCTTGTCGAATCGTTGAAATCGGAAACCGATATTTTTACGGCCAGGAAAGTTTTTGAAGTCCTTGAGAGGTTAAACGATGCGAGGGGCCGGGAGACGATCATCGCAAACTTGTCGGCCCGAAATCCGGAGATCCGGGCGGCAGCTCTTATCCTAATCGGGGAAACCCGCCGCATTGACGCCATCGGCAAAGTGCTTGAAGCGCTGAAGGATGCCGACGAACGGGTTCGAATTGCCGCACATGAAACGCTGAAAACATTCGCGGAGCCCTCGGTGGCCGAAAATTCTTCCGAACCTTCCGATAATACCGTGAACCGGATTTCCTCCATGTATCCGGAATCGGCCGGGGCGATCCCCGCGATCGTCTCCGCTTTACGTCATGATTCGCCCGAGGTCAGGGCAGGAGCGGCGGATGTTCTTGGAGATGTCGGAGATTCCGGGTCCGTCGTTCACCTGATGCGTTCCCTTTCGGATTCCGATCCTCGCGTGCGTTCCGCCGCAGCGTCGGCCCTTGGAAGAATAAAAGATCCTCGGGCGGTCGGCCCTTTGGCGAAACTTTCTCAAGACGATGCTGATGACGGAGTGAGGAATTCGGCCAAGGACGCGCTGGAATGGATGGATGTCAAGGTTGGGGAGAGCGACACGATATTTCAATCTCCCGGCGAATCCATCCCGACGGACCAATTGCACCGGACAGCGGTCGGCGGAGCCGATAATGATAAGAAGGAGACACCTGGGATCGTCCCGGAGGATAAAGGGGGAGGTTCGCCGTCGAAAGAGCCGAAAAACGGGGAGGAACGCGAGCTGATTTCCGAGTATGTACGCATGGGAGAAGTGTTTCTTGCGGGGGGAGATTACGCGAGAGCGATCGACGTGTATTCAAGGATATTGAATATCGATGAAGGCAATCGGGACGCGTTGGAAGGAATTCGCAGGGCGAATGATGCGCGCTCTGCTGAGGAACTTGAGCGGAACAAATTGGAAAGTTCACAAATTCCGGAGCGGCGCAAGGAGAACCCCCGGGCGAACTGAGGGAGGCGGCGGCAACCCCCCACATTCCCCGCACTCTCGGAAGAAAGGAAGGTGAGCAGGACGCCCGGTTGAATACCGTCGAGCGAAAACACGATGAGCTGGAGAGGGAGCACAACATCCTCATCAGGGATCACCGGGTGCATCATGGGACGACTGCACATGACAATTGACAACGAACTCCGCCCTTCGGTGTCGGTGCGCGACATGATTGGAACAGAGATTGCGGAATGGACACGGAAGTCTCCGGCGAAATATACTCACGCAGTAGGAGGCAATCTCGTTTGTCTCATGGAAGGACAACGATAAGTGAAGGAAAAACATAGCCTGGAAGCCAACTTCGACGCTGCCTTCACGGCAGCTCTCGCCCAGCGCGAAAAGCAAATTCAACAAAATTACCGCCCTATTATCGGTATCCATAAATGGTTCGCTCGTCGGCCCGGGACCGTTTTTCGGTCCTTGCTCTTGTCCGAATTCAATGGCGACGAACCCCTGAGAACAGCATTCTGGCGGGCGCACGATCTGAACGGAATCATCGCGGACCCTTTTATGGGAGGCGGCACGACGATTTACGAAGCCAATCGCCTTGGGTTCAGCGTTGTCGGGACGGATATCAACCCAATAGCCTTCTGGATAGTTCGGCAGTCGTTGGCGCCCCTCGATCTTGATGCTTTCGGGGAACGAGCGCGGATCGTGATCGCGGACGTAGAGAACGATGTGGGGGACCTTTACACCACGATCTGCGACACGTGCGGCGAGGCTGTTATCGTCAAATATTTCATCTGGGTGAAAACTCAGTGTTGCCCATCTTGCCATACGCAGAATGATCTATTTCCCGGTTACCTCCTGGCCGAGGCAGTGCGCCATCCGCGCCACGTGGTCGCATGTCGGGGATGCGGCAATCTGAACGAGTGTGATCGGCAGCCGACGCCCACCGATCCAGTTGCCTGCGCGGAATGCGGCCGCCCCGTCGTTGTCCCGGGTGTCGCCCGTGGGAATAAGGTCGCGTGCAGGCAGTGCGGGACTCAATTTTCGTATCCACCCCGACAGCCCACCGGACCTCCGATTCACCGACTGTGGGCCATCGAATATCATTGCAGCAGATGCAAGCCGGCCCACGAGGGACGGTTCTTCAAGCGACCTGAGGCTGAGGATCTTCGCAGATTCGAAAGGGCGAAACAGACCCTTGATGAGATCGGCGCCTCTCTTCCGATACCGGAGGATGAGATCCGGGATGGCGACGAGACCCGCCGCCTCCATCGGTGGGGGTATTCACGATTTCGGGAGATGTTTAACGAGCGGCAGTTGCTTGGGTTGGGGTTGTTGCTGCGCCGCATCATGAGGGAGAACAAGGGCGAAATCCGAAATGCCTTGCTCACGGTGTTTTCCGACTTTCTCCGCTACCAGAACATGCTCTGCCGCTACGACACATACGCACTCAAATGCCAGGACATCTTCAGCGTGCACGGCTTCCCCGTTGGACTAGTCCAGTGCGAAAATAACCTGCTCGGTATTCCCAGGGTCGGCTCCGGATCCTTCCGGCACTTCGTAGAGAAATACCTTCGCGCGAAGCAGTACTGCATTGCCCCATTTGAGACTCGTGTCAAAGGGGGTCGCAAGGAGATCGTTCCGATTGCCGGTGAACGAATCGAGGCACGATTCGTGAAAACCTTTCCCCGCGGGAAGCAACGACAGGCATCTATTGGTGCGGCAGCCGCCATGAAAGTTCTATTGCCTCCGGACTCGCTCGACGGCGTTTTCACCGATCCGCCTTACTTCGACAACGTGCAGTACGCCGAATTGATGGATTTCTGTTATGTGTGGCTAAGGCTCGCCCTTCGCCGCGAATTTCCGGCCTTCAGGCCTTCGAGCACACGGACCCACGCAGAGCTTACAGGCAACGAGACGATGGGGCGCGGCCTTGACAATTTCACGGAAGGCCTGTCCCAGATTTTCTGCCACTATTCGGCGGCACTCAAGACAGGAGCTCCGTTCGTTTTTACATATCATCACAACGATCCTGAGGCGTACCTGCCGCTGGTTGTCGCCATCCTCGATGCGGGTCTTGACTGCTACGCGACCCTCCCGGTTCCCGCCGAAATGGGAGCCTCGCTTCACATCGCGCGTTCAAAGTCCTCCGTCCTCGATTCGGTATTCGTGTGTCGGAAAGGAGCTGCGACCACTGACAGCACCAACGTGGAGGCGCACCTCCGGATAGATATCGAACATCTCGTGGCCGCCGGCCTAAGAATCTCGGAAGGGGATGTTCGTTGTCTCGCGGCCGGGCACATAGCCCGGGTGGCTGTCAACAGACTTCGGGCGACGTGGGACCCCGACATCCCGTTGGGGCGGCGAATGCTGAAGGCCAGGGAACTTCTTCTCTTGGTCGGGCAGGAGACGGCCTCCGTGCGCGCTGCGATTCAGTTTGTCGATGAGCTGCAATCTGTCGGTAAAGAGGGAGTTGCGCGTGCCGCGTCCCTTTGAACTTCCTCCGATGGAGCTCCAGGAACGGCTTGAGGAGATGGTCGACGCAACGTTTGCCGATCTTTCTTCCGAATTCCTGCTCATGCCGACGGGTTCCGCCTTCATCAAATACTTCAATTTTCGATCTGCCTACGAAACCCTGAAGCGCCACACGAACGCGTTTATGGAGTTCAGCGAGTCCAAGGTCTACGCGGCGATTATCGAAGACAGCCGGACCTTTTGTGTCGTTCGAGCCATGCTCGGCATGACGCCTCCCGAGTGGGCTGAACTGGCAAGGGGACGAAGCGATGTCGACATCGACCAAGGGGCGGCGCGCGTGCTCGACAGGCAGTGCAGGGAGAAGACTGATTTCGTAAGGGAGAAAGAAGAAAGGTTTCAGGCGCGGCTCGCGAGGCCCCAACAGAATGGTGCGCGGGTGCCTGAGCGTCCCCTGAGTCTGGCGCGGGTCGAGGCTCTCGTGAATGTGGCGGTCCACTACCTGTCTGAGGGGGCGCCTCCCGAGATCGACGGCATCATCCATCGCTTGGACAAGTTTGATACAAAGGAAGGCCTTGCCTCCTTGTGCCACGCGGCGAACGAAGACGTACCGTACCCGGTCCTTCTCTACGAGCGATACCTGGGGCGACCGTTTGCCGCTCACCGGGATGCAGTTTCGGAACTCGTGGGCGAGGTGATGGAGAAGGCAATCGAGGACAAGCTTCGATCGGCCGGCGTTTCCTACAGGAAAACGAACCGCGCGGAGCGGATTCCCGGTTTCGGCCAGGCGCCGGATTTCTGTATACCCGACGAGGAGGCGCCCGCGGTTGTGATCGAGGCGAAAATAACGAACGACGACGGAACAGCTCGCGATAAGGTCGCTCGCATCAAGGTCCTGGCGAGCCAGCGCGATGAGCACGTTGCATCCGGTCGTCCGACTTATGAAGTTGTCGCCTGCATCGATGGCCGCGGATTCCGTGAAAGACGGGAAGACATGAGGCAGTTGCTGTTGCGGCTAAATGGAAAAGTCTTCACCACCGCGACAATCGATCGCATAATCTCGCACACGCGTATTCACGAGTTTGTGGCACGGCCAACCCGGTAGAGGCTCCAAGGTCCGCCCCTATTCCCCCGCTATTCCCCTCTTGACCGCCGCATGCCCCAGCGATAAACTTCACGCCATCACCAGTCCTTTGCCTTTCGATTTCCGTTCTTTCGCCGTTTACCTTCGCCCCACGGAGGTAATGCGATCAACACGGTCAAGCGGACAATCGCGCTCACCAGCCATACCAAATTTTTTCCCAAACTGTTTTCTCGCGCCCGCCAGGAGCGCCCCCTATTCCGAGAAGAATACAGTGCCACACTTTTGTTGTGGTTACTTCTTGCGGGATGTCATACCCCTATCTGGGTGAAAACCCCTGTTGCAGTACCTAAGGATTTCGGAATGGCAAGTCCGCAAGTAATGAAAAAGATACCCCTTCGCGTTGGGCTCTACCTATCTCCCGAATTAAAAAACTGCTACCATTGTTGATCCTGGCCATTTAAATGGGTTCCGGGCCGGAGTAATATCTATTGGCGATGCTTTATGTAGTGGAAGCGAAGAAATGCTAAGAAATATCTTCATGGAGGTAGAAATAGTAGCTGACAATACAGTTACGAGTGTTGGCGGTAAAGCTCTTGATGTAATAATTGCACCTTTTTTTGTTAAGGAAAGTGGATACGATGTTAACCGTCGGGTTGGACCCAAGAAAGTGCCACCAATTCTTATAATAGTTGAGTGGCATGTTTTTTCTAATGATAGAAAAGTCATTTACAACAAGTCAATTTGGGGGGAAGGAACACCCGAATGGGTTATCGCATGGACAAAGAAACAGTTGGAAGATGGATTTGTCAATAATATTGGCTCTTCCGGGTTTGTAGTGGGTTGACGGGTTTTTGGGGTTACGGCCGTCAGTTTGTTTGTCGCTCTTTTCCATCTGTCGGATAATGTCCGCCGAGGCGCTTTTGAACGTCGTTTGTCCGACAATACGCGCCACGGAGG